>JBCDHX010000033.1:0-45190 GCA_038749535.1 Bacteroidota bacterium | reverse complement strand
TTGACTACAACGGGCAAATTTCATTCTGTTCTGTGTTAAAATTTTTAGCCGTAGCTAGGCTATGCCGAAAAATTTTGCCTTATCCAAAATAAAATTTGCTCCGCTTCGCCATAATCAGCTACGACGCAACAAGTCTAATATTCTTCCCAACTTCTATTCAAAGTATCTATCGTCTCTATTTTCAATGATAACCCGCAACCTTTCGCTTTGTTGTTGAACGCGAATCCCTTCTCATGACGTTATGAATAAAATACTACGCTTATGTCTCGCTTTTTTCTCCTTATGTGTGTGTTATTAATTTCTGCCAACGTTGCTCAATCTCAAACGACTACTCAACGCTCCCAAATCAGTATCGACCTCAATGCCAAATCGACCCAAAAGAAAGGAAATACGACACTTCATACCTCTCAAATTTATCCGATTCTGTACACTTTCAATGCCGAACCGTTTCTAGCTTATTCGGTCACTCAAAGCAAAAAATTGGTGCAACTGGAAATCCGTTTTTCCGACTACGGCGACTCGTGGACGGGCTGGACGCCGATAGAAGAAGACGCCCACCAAGGAGAAGGAGAAGCGCAATGGGTCAGTCAGTTGCAATTTGTGCCGCCCAATCGACATTACTTTCAATACAGATGGCACTATCTAGAAGAAGGGCAAAAGAAGCCGGAAATCGAATTGCATCTGTACAATCCTGGAAAGTCAGCAGCAATGGCTTCCACAAATACATCTCGCATCGAAGAACGCTCTTGTCCTTGTCCGCCACCGGATATTCAAGGTCGCGCAGACTGGTGTCCAGCTGGCAATTGTCCTAGAGATGCTACGCCTGCCCCTCACAATGTCACCCACTTGATTATCCATCATTCTGCCGGGGCGAATGGACAAGATGATTGGGCTGCAGTGGTACGTTCCATCTGGGACTTCCATGTCAATACCCGCAGATGGGACGATATTGGTTACAACTGGCTGGTCGATCCCGATGGCGTCATCTATGAAGGTCGAGGGGAAGATGTCATCGGTGCGCACTTTTGTGGTCAAAATACCGGTACGGAAGCGATCTGCGTTTTGGGCGATTACACCTTTATACAGCCTTCTTTGGAAGCGATCAATTCTGTCGTAGAATGGCTATCTTGGAAGTCCTGTCAGATCAATGCTTACCCCATTGATCGAGTTTTTCATCCCTCTTCCGGTCGGCAATTGTTGCAAGTCTCCGGTCATCGCGACGGCTGCGCTACGGCTTGTCCCGGCGATTCATTTTATCCGCTATTGGATGAAGTCAGAGCTGCGACCATTCAATATCGCGACAATAATTGTAGCATTAGTAGTGTACTCACTGCACCTTATGCACTGATGGATTCTGTCTTTTTGGGAGAGGCGGTAGAGCTGGTTTGGCAATTTGATATGAATGCAGAAGATATAGATTTAGTCGTAGAACGATCTGTCGGCGAAAACTATCGTTATGAAAAATTAGCTCGACTAAATGCAGATGCGCGTACCTATCGAGATGCGAATATTGAAGATGACAATGTCTATTTCTATCGCGTCCGAGCAGAAAGCAATGGCGAAGCTTCTGCTTACAGCAATATCGTAACGGTGAGCACATCCTTGTCGAGTACAGAAAATATTTGGTCAGCGAGTACAATCAGTTTATTTCCCAATCCGGCTGCCAATACATTACAAATACAGATCGAGGATCAATATATAGGTGCATTTCGCGCTACTATTCTGAGTGTAAATGGACAAGTGTTGCGCCATTATGATTTTAGAAAAGATGCCACATTTTGGCAAACGGAACTAGCCATTGATGACTTGTCGAGCGGACTTTATTTTTTGCAGATGGAGCGTAAAAATGAAGTCGGGCATTTGCGATTTTTGAAGGAATGATGGTTAATGTATTTTTGATCATTCGATCAGTAGCACTCACATCATGAAAAATTGGACACTACTTCTCAGACTTGTTACGTCATAGCTGATTATGACGTAACAAGTCTGAGGTGCAGTGAAAGAAGGTTATGTGTTTGATAAATTGGAAGTGTCTGTTTTCGACTAAAATATAAACCGCAAGGCGATAAATTGCGAAAGGAACCCAATCAAATAACCGCCATACAAATCTTGAATGACGTGCGCTTTGAGCTGCAAACGAGCCGTACCGACAAGTCCAGCCATCAAAACGGCTAGACCAAGCACCACTACCACATTGACTTGTAAGATCACATCGCCACCCAATTGCAAAAAAATCGTGCCACTACTGAACTGCCAGCTAGCGATGACAATCATCCCCACCAGACCACCCATACCAGTCGCGTGTGCACTGACTTTGGAGAAAAGATTGACAACGAAAGAAGCAAATAAGGCAATGGTCGTCCCCAGCACGAAAGTGGTGAACGCATTGGGTGTATCGGGATGGTACATGAAGAAGGCAGTCATCACGATGTAGAAGAAGCCCGTCAAAATATAAGGTAGAATACGCTCTTGCCGATCTGCCAACTCCAGAGAACTCACCAAATCCAGCTTTTTCATCATACCGACCATCAAGACAGGCATGAAAAAAGTACTAAACATCAAAATGATAACTAGACGAATCTGACCCGACCAGTTATTGACTCCGAACAGGTAAGGATTCATCATCAGTAAAATCACTAGCATATAGCTAACGATCAGCAGCGGATGAAAAACAACAGATAATAAATAGGCAACGCGTCTAGGCATAAGGATAGGAAGTTAGTTGACTACATCCAGTCCAATGCCAAAACGAAGAACGTAATCGGGAAAGGCAAAACTACCCAGAACCAAGCTGGGACAAAGATGAGCATCGCCAATGTGATCGCCAATGTGATGATGAAAAACAGCCAGTATTTTGCAGTAGATTTTGTTGTTTCTGCCATGATTTCTTTTATTAAACAGATTTGAAAAAGCTCGAATAATAACAAGCCTCACACGAACACGGTTCGCTCGCCACAAAAGTACAACTATTCCCGTTTTTCGTGTTAGAGCTTATCGGGATTTTGATCTTTGAGGTGAAAATGAGCTAATTTTTTGCCAATTGAGGCGAGAAAATGTGAGTTTATCTGGATAAGTGAACATTTTTCTAACAAAAAGTGGCATACAATTAGCCTCCGATACTCGGAGCAGGCTATTTGTAGTCCAACTATTAAACTCTTAGCAACTACACAAAAAAAGGCTCTCCCGTCGGAAAGCCCTTTCTAACAAATTTTACTGTACTACTTTTCTCACTTTCATAATTTTAGCCTTCGAACTAATTCTAAAAAGTATTAGCCCTTAATTTTTTCTAGTATCGTCTATTGTGAGATGTAGTAGTTGTAAAGTAATAGACAGATCTATGAAAGCTCAAAAAGTGTAATCGGATATTAAGATCGGTTTCAATTGTAAATATTGTTGTAATCGTTTTTGGTTTGCTTGATGATACAAATATAGGGGTGATTGTAAGGCGTCGATAGGACTGGCACATAGTTTTGGAGAACCTATTTTTTACTTACTTTTTTTGATCATAATTTCACAATCATCTGATTATCAATTATTTACAAGTTAAGCTTTATTCTCTAATCCTTAGTTTCACAGACAAAAAAGCCCTTTCAAGAAAGCTATTTGCTCCTCAAAAGGGCTGATAATTTTATAGTACTATTGTTTTTTACTGTTTCAGCACACGCTTCGTGATAGGCGCAGTCTGCTCACCTTGTAGCTGTATCCAATACCAGCCGTTGGGCAGATGAGACAGCAACAGCTCTGACTGAATCGGCAACTGTGTGACCTGCTGTCCTGCACTATTATAGACGGATATGCGCTCGAAGAGATGGGTAGCTGTCAGTTCCAGCTGTAAAATACCGCTCGTTGGATTTGGCGATATGATGACTTCATCATCAGTGGACTGAAAATCAACTACTCGAATATCTGAATAGTCATATTTGCTATCTGTACCTGATTGATTATCAGATATATCCATTTGTTTCAGGCGATAGTAATTGAGCGCGGACAGCGGCTGCTCATCGTAAAATTTGTAATCCACATGCTCTAAAGTTGTTCCTGCCCCTTTGACAAAACCGATCACTTCCCAATTTTTCAATAGCGGATCGACGCTTCTTTGCACCTCAAAACCTGCATTATTCAGTTCGCTAGCTGTTGCCCAAGTAAGCAATATTTGCTGCTCTACTGTTGACGCTTCAAAAGAGAGCAACTCCACAGGCAGCGGCGCATCTTCCGTTTGAATGAAAAAGCCACTAAAGCCGACTGTCTCGAAAGTCACTTCCCAGCGCATCAAGTCGGCATTCCAGACGATGTCGTTGTCATCGGGATTGATGAGGATAGTGCTGCTGTCATAGTCGTTCGGCTCACCGCTATTGTTTATAGAGTTTCCCGAAAACTTACTGACCCTAAGATTGGCTTTTCCAAAGTTATCAGTCGGAGAAGTAGGTAAGTCCAAAACACTGCTTGGAGCAGCATTGAAACCATCAAATTCGGATTGCGTGAAATAAAGTGTGACTGTTCCTGTCGCTGTACTTGCATCAGCCGTAGGATTGATCTCATAGTGCCGCCGCACATAAGGAATGCCGTTGAATTGCTTGACCACCGCATCAATGAAGACAAAGGCAGCTACATCGCCGTCTATGGGATTGGCACCAGTTTGCTCTACTGTGGCAATGATGTTATCACAGTCGATTTGATAGTCTGTTACGTTTGTTTGTGGAAGTGTAATCAACTGATTTGCAGTGGATAACATCTCACTAGCCGCACTTTGGAACTCATACGCCCCCATATCAATAGTAGTATTGAAAACACGTGGATTGCCATCCAAATCCTCATTTACAATAACACCAGAACTATTCGCAGCATTATTATCGCCCATATTGATGGCAGGAGAGCAAGTTTTTAGTCTGAAATTACCATTTGTAGCATCGACGAAGAGCGGGTCTTGATCTTTATTGCCTGTACCTGTGAAACCACCATGAATAATGGAATTGGTGACCGTCGCCGTTCCACCATTCACAATTTCTCCACTATTGCCCCAAAGGATACAATTCGCAATGATGGGAGAACTACCAGGATTGAAGATAGCTGTACTTGTATTTTCAGAAAATGTACAATTCGTAATTTTAGGATCGGCACTGCCATTGAAGACACACCCTGCATTAGACGTATTGTCATAGAAAATACAATTGGATATGATGGTGTTACTACCATTATTACTGATAGCTCCACCTTGATCTGTCCCTGTATTGCTGATGAACTGACAAAGCGTAAATACAGCTAGTGAGTTCGTGTTGAATACTGCTCCACCGAAGGAGGCTTCATTCGCCTCGAATAGACAATCCGTGATGACAGGACTGCTGTTAGCATTGAGTACCCCTCCACCTGAAGCATTGAGATTTCCGGCTGCATCAGCATTACCAGCTGTAATGGTAAAGCCACTTAGAACGGACGTTATATTGAGTGAGTTGTTTCGGTTGGTAATGACGTGCACACTATTGCCACTATTATCTCCTCCTGAGTTATCATTTTGATCAATATCACCACTCAGTATCGTCACATTGTTCTTAGAATCACGTTCGGAAAGCATGGTTTCTGTACCATCGAATCCACCATAGATCTGCAAGTTGTTTTGCATCACAAAAGTGGCAAAGCGGTCATCGTTGGTTTGTTCTACTCCCTCATCAGGGTAATAAGTGCCTTGTGCCACCCATATTTCCGCAGTAGACATCATCCTGTTACTCAGTGCATCTTGAAGATTATCAAAGCATTCACCCAAGAAGATCCATCGCCTGTACCGCCCGAAACGGATTGGTCGACGTAGAGGATCTGAGCACTCATGATTTGGCTCAACAGGAGGAATACGGTCGCTAGTAAAATCGTTCTCATATTTTAGTTGTGTGTTGAAAAAATAATGAGCGTGAAGTTATAGAGGACTCAGTCTGAGCATTCCACTTTTCGTTGCAAATATTCTACTTTTGGTTGCATCGGGGTTGAAACTGCTGTATTTCAGCAAAATTGGGTAATTGGAGGCTACACAACTACTTCCGCTCCTTCTCTAGCGAAATGACAATTCGGAAAGCGTCGCTGGCATTCTTTTTCGATGCGACGCAGGAATGCATCGTCATGATCGGGGTCATGATGCGTCAAGTAGAGTTGTTTGACATCGGCGCGTTCGGCGACTTCTATAGCTTGACTAAAACTGCTATGTCCCCAACCGCGATGTGACTTTAGTTCTTCATCGGTGTATTGTGCATCATGGATGAGGAGATCGGCGTCACGACAAAATTCGACGACAGCTTCATCTATCGTTTCGCCATGCTCTAGATCGGTACAAAAGACCACCGATTTGCCATAGCCATCAAGTCGGTAGCTGAACGCATCTCCGGGGTGACTGTGTTTGTGATAGCGAAAATCAACGGATACGTCCATATTGAGCGGCTGTTTAAATTGCTCTGCATTGGTGTGAAAGCGAACATTTGCACCTACTTTATTGAGCTGTACTGGAAAGTACTCGCTCTGCATCTGCAGATCAAATATTTCTTTCAACTTCGTAGCGGATTCATCCAAATAGTGAGGAGAAAACAACACAATATTTTGACCTTCAAAGTAAGCAGGCGCGAAAAAAGGAAAGCCTTGAATGTGATCCCAATGGAAGTGACTAAACTGAATCAAAATGTACTCCGCCTTTGGAATCACGCCATTCTCAATATCTTTCCCTAGCTGCCGAATCCCAGTACCCGCATCAAAGATGACTGTTACTTTTTCGTCTAGCGGTGTTCTCAATAAGTCCAAATGAAAGCAAGTCGTATTACCTCCAAATTCACCATAATCGGGATGACAGACCGGAATAGAACCACGTACACCGTAAAATTTGACTTTCCAGACGGGAGCTGTTGACATTGTTCGTTGTTTTTGTTACTTAGTCTGAGTTCAATAAAAAATTTATATTCTTAGTGTTGAGGAATAGCTGAAAAGGCTACTATCTGAAATACGTTTCCTTTTCGACTATTCCTCAACAATATAAATTTATCTACTTCACGTTTCTTAGGGATGCGAAACAAATAATCTAAGATTCTTGGCTTGTTCTTTTTCCCGATTTCTGCGTTGAAAAGCCTCGCTGATGCCCTGCATCTTCTACGTTTTTCACCTTGAACTCGAAAAAATAACTGTGTCAATCTTTCTGACCTTATTTATTTCGCATCCCTTATCTAATTCGAGTCACCGGATTTTGTTGTCAACTTTCTGATGGAACTCCCGATCACATTCATTCTATATAAAGTCTACCTCCTCACGAACAGATCAAAAATCAGGTCGTTATGTCCCAAAACACAGATTATCTTGAAAAAATATACGCACATCATTTTAGGCGCAGGACAAGCAACCGGAACACTGATCGGAAAATTAGCTGGGACAGGTGATAGCATAGCGGTCATAGAAGGCAAGAAAGTAGGAGGCAGTTGTGTCAATTATGGCTGTACACCCACCAAAACACTAGTCGCTGCCGCCAAAGCCATATATACAGCACGCCAAGGCGATCTATACGGCTTTTCTACAGGACAGGAAGTGAAGGTCAACTTTCAAGAAGTCTATACACGTATGAACAAAGTGCGAGTAGAAAGTCGAGATGGCTTACGCGATATGCTGAAAAATACTGAAAATGTAGAGTTGATCGAAGGATGGGGCGTTTTCACAAGTGAAAAAACTTTGCAAGTAGGTGATAGGAAAATAGAAGGTGAGAATATCTACATCAACGTAGGCACATCAGCGAATATGCCCGATTTTGAAGGTATACATGAGGTAACGGCTTTAGATAGTGCTGGTCTGCTAGCTATCGATGAGCTACCGAAACACCTGCTCATTTTGGGTGGCGGCTATATCGGCATCGAGTACGCACAAATTTTCAGACGACTAGGCAGTGAAGTCACCATCATTCAGCGCGATCAGCAACTGATGCCCAGAGAAGATGAAGACGTGGCGACTGCTATTCAAGACTTTTTGGAAAAGGAAGGCATCGAAGTCTTGCTCGAAACCAATGTACAAAAAGCTAAAAAGACAGCCAGAGGGCTAGCACTCACTATCGAGCGGGCAGATGTTATCTCTACCCTTTCGGGTTCGCATTTTTTAGTCGCTATTGGGCGACACCCCAATACGGAACGTCTCGACCTAGCTGCGGCAGGTATCAAAACTGACGACAAAGGCTATATCCAAGTCGATGACCATTGCCGCACCAATGTGGATGGTGTTTTTGCTGTCGGTGACGTCAATGGCGAAGGTGCATTCACACATACTTCTGTCAATGATGCAGAAATCGTCCTCGACTATCTCCTCCACGATGGTAATCGCAAAATATCAGATCGCACCACCATCTATGGGCTATTCACGGATCCGCCTCTGGGACGCATTGGGATGAGTGAAAAGGAAGCGAGAGAAAGTGGTCGCACCATCAAAATGGCGACACACCCAATGAACAAAATCAGTCGCGCCAAAGAAATGGGACAAACCAAAGGTTTTGCCAAACTGCTCGTCGATGCGGAGACCGATTTGATTGTAGGTGCCTCCATTCTGGGGATTGGGGGCGATGAAGTCATCAATATGTTTGCTGCCATTATCCACAGCCGAATTCCCTGTCGAAAGTATCGAGAGGTTGTTTTGGTGCATCCGACCGTTTCAGAATTGATGCCGTTCGTATTGGATGGATTGGAAGAGCTGAGGTAACAGTTATCATTCGCTAAAAGCCTATCTCAACGAATTAGCCACTTCCATCTGATTTGCCCCTAAAAAGTATTTGAAACCAAAAATTTCTCGCACCTTTGGAACTTCTTTCCACCAACTCCGGTATCATTCCGTATGCACAAATTTTGGAAATCCTTGTCGGCTGCGCTCAAAGGCAAAGAGTTTGACTACACCAAAGGCAGCATTAATCGCTCGATCTTTCTACTCGCCATCCCGATGATGATCGAAATGTTCGGCGAGGGTCTGTTTGCAGTCATTGATGCTTATTTTCTAGGAAAAGTCAGCAATGCCGCCGCTACTACTGCCGGGCTAGTAGAAGTCGTCGCTACGATCATATATAGTTTAGCGATCGGTATTAGTATTGCTGCTACGGCGATGATCGCAAGGCGTATAGGGGAGAAAAAGCCGGAAGCGGCTGCCGAAACAGCCACCCAAGTCATTCTACTAAGTGTAGCTGTATCTATCGTTTTGGGCTTTTTGGGCGTTTATTTTGCAGAAGATATTTTGCGCCTCATGGGTGCAGAAGAAGAAGTGGTGCAAGTCGGTATCGGCTACACCAAAATACTACTCGGCTTCAATGTGGTCATCATCTTACTATTTGTACTCAATGGTATTTTTAGGGGCGCAGGAGATGCCTTTATCGCCATGAACTCCCTTTGGCTCGCCAATCTCATCAACATCGGACTCGACCCGATTTTCATTTTTGGATGGGGACCTATTCCAGCGATGGGTGCCACAGGTGCGGCAGTAGCGACGACCGTAGGACGAAGCATCGGTGTGGCATTTCAGTTGTATATCTTATTCAAAGGCGCGAGGGTGCTCCAGTTACATTGGCAGCATTTGAAAGTACGGATGCAGACCATGCGCAAGATCGTGGACATAGCAAGTACAGGAAGTTTACAGTTTTTCATTGGGTCGGCGAGTTGGATATTTTTGGCGCGCTTGGTGGCGCAGTTTGGTACGGACGTTTATGCTGGCTATTTCTTTGCCATTCGGATTGTGTTGTTTGCTTTGCTACCAGCCTGGGGCATGGCAAATGCTGCAGCCACACTCATCGGTCAGAATTTAGGAGCGAAGCTACCGGACAGAGCAGAGCGATCTGTTTGGCGCGTCGCTTATATCAATGCTGGTTTTTTGCTGGCGGTTCAGGTCATCTTACTCATCTTTGCCAAACCTTTGGTGGAGATTTTTACAGATTCGGAGGCAGCTATCGAAGCTGGCGCATTGTCGTTACGGATCTTGAGTGCCGGATATGTCTTTTTTGCAATTGGGATGACTTTCGGGCAGGCATTTGGTGGAGCAGGAGATACACGCACGCCTACTATCGTCAATTTCGTTTGCTTTTGGCTGGTCGAAATTCCATTGGCGTATTATCTAGTCGAAAGTGCAGACTTGGGCATCAAGGGTGTACTGTGGTCTATTGCAATTAGCGAAACCTTGTTGGCTGCTGTTTTTATCGTGATGTTTCGGCGCGGTAAGTGGAAGGAGAAGGAGGTTTAGTCAGGGTTTACAATTTTGACTTTTAAGTTGTTTAAATGCTGTAAGCCCCATACTTCCAAACTAATCCCTAGGATTAAAAATGAGCTGTATCGGTAAGATCAAGACTAGTGAAATTAAAAAGCTAAAAATCGTATTTTTCAAAATGTCCACTATGTAAACAGGCGTAAAAATCTCCATAGAGAAGAACCAAAGGACATGGACGAAAAGCAGAATACTCACATATACCAAAAACTGCGTAAATCCCATTTGGCGACTATTGGGCACGAAACTTTCATTGTAGCCACCACTGGGTTCTAGATAGTACAGCACAATGCTACGCGCTAGCGCACTCATCACACTTGCACTCGCATGGACGCCCATAGAATCCGAAAATATATCAATGGTCAAACCACAAAAGAAGGCGATAATCATCACAATCCAAGATGGTATCCTTCTCGGCAGCAAAAAGACGAACAACGGGTAGACAAATACATAGATCGACGCCATGAATCCGGAATTGAGCGCGAACTGACGCAACAGCAAGACCTGTATCGCCGCCAATCCCATAAAACGCAATAGACTAGTGTAGACGAATTGTTGGTTATTCATCGGCTAACAGTTTCTCCAATTCTTCAATCTTATCTTTATCTACATAATTGACGACATAGACGTGTTCTAGTCCTCTCATGTCCTCGAATAGTTTCACGCTGTATTTTTTGCTCGCTCCATTGTCTTCCTTCACTTCCACTATCGTCCCTATATCTACTCCTTTGGGAAAAATACTGGAATAGCCACTCGTCTGTATGGTGTCTGCCAGGTTGAGTCTGACATGCTGCGGGATGTCTGTCAGCGTGACATAACGTTCGTCTTCGCCAGTCCAGACCACAGGACCGAACTGACCACTCTTTTTCGATCTGGCACTCAAAATAAAAGAACGATTTAAGACAGACATCACTAGCGCGTATTTGCTATTTACTTCTCTTACGATACCGACCACACCATCGTTGGTGATGACGCCCATATGCTTTTGGACACCGTCGCGCGTCCCTCTGTCTATGGTAAAAAAGTTGTGCTGAAGATCGACAGAATTTTTGATGACACGCGCACCGATAAAAGTGTAGAGTGCCATAGATGTATCTTGCTGTAACGTATCGCTGGGGAGAGCAACACGCTGTTGCAACAAAAAAACTTGCTCTTTGAGTTCTTCTACGGAGGCTCGAAGTTCTTCTTGTTGCTTTCGGCTATCTTTTATGTCGTATAGTCGATCTGCTACTTCATGCACATCTCCGAATACACGCTTGATAGAGCTGACAAATATGGCTTTTTGCTCACTGTTTTTCATTACGATCAAATAGACACTGATCCCTTGCAAGGCGAGGAAAGTCACCGCCGTTCCATACTTTCGTAATAAGGATAGTAATCTACGCATGAGCCAGACTCGGTTTTGTCTGTTGGTGGTTGTATCTAAAAATGGCAGGTACTTCGGAAGTGCCTGCCATTTCATAGGCTTAGGTTGACGACACTACTCTGAAGCATGAGCCACAAAGAAGTAATACTAAAATGGTAATATAGTATAAATAATTGAATATCAGCTTATTAAATACTGTTTCGTCGAATCAAAAAAGAATATCGATCTGTACCTTTCAAGGCGATGCCTGTGCCTTTGACGACCGCTTTTAAAGGATCATCAGCGATGTGTACAGGTAGTTTAGTTCGGTTGCTGATGCGTTTGTCGAGTCCACGCAGCAATGCGCCACCTCCGGTCAGATAAAGCCCAGTTTTATAAATATCCGCTGCTAGCTCCGGTGGTGTCACCTCTAGTGCTTTCAAGATAGCATCCTCCACTTTAGAAATGGACTTATCGAGGCAAGCTGCCACTTCGACATAGTTGACCATGATTTGCTTAGGGATACCCGTCATCAGATCTCGTCCATTGACGGCAATATCTTCGGGTGGATTTTCTAGTTCCTGTAGCGCCGAACCCACTTCTATTTTAATGCGCTCTGCGGTGCGCTCCCCGATGAGGATGTTGTGCTCACGACGCATATAGTTCATGATGTCGCTCGTAAACTCATCTCCGGCGATACGGATAGATTGATCGCAAACAATACCGGATAGCGCGATGACAGCAATTTCTGTCGTCCCACCACCTATATCAATAATCATGTTGCCGATAGGCTCTTCTACATCCAGACCGATACCTAGTGCGGCTGCCATGGGTTCGTGTATCAAATACGTTTCTTTGGAATCGACGTGGTCTGCAGATTCAAAAACAGCTCTTTTTTCTACTTCGGTGATACCAGAAGGAATACAAATGACCATTTTCATCTGAGAGAAGATGCGCTTCTTGCGACCGATCATTCGGATCATCCCTTCGATCATGCTTTCGGCAGCAGAAAAGTCTGCAATCACGCCATCTTTGAGTGGGCGCACCGTTTTGATATTTTCGTGGGTCTTTTCGTGCATATTCATCGCACGCGTCCCTACGGCAATAGTTTGGTTCGATTTTCTATCAATAGCGACAATAGAGGGTTCGTCCACCACTACATCGCCATCTTGTATGATGAGTGTATTCGCAGTTCCTAAATCTATAGCTAGTTCTTGCGTAAAAAAACTAAAAAACTTCATTCAATCCTTGACTCAACTGTTATAAAAAGTAGTGCACACTGGCGGCAAACATTCGATATTGCTTCCTGATCTTTCTCCCTCATAATCACCTATTAAGTATTGTCACTAAAAACGTACATCATACAACGACAATAGCCGCTGCAAATGTTGTGATCGTGTCATCACTTAAATCGGTAGTTCGCTGTTAAGTAGTTGAGCGCATATAATTTTCGATTTCATGACAGCATTTTTTCGCTCATATTTCGTCGAAAAGCCTCGCCGATAACTTGTTCCGACTCCTCGGAAGGCATTGTCTACGTTTTTCTCCTCCCGCAAGCGAGACAAGTTTATCTAAACAAAAAATCTGCTTGGTCAGGAAGGGAATTTATTTACTCTCAACTACTTGAAGTTTAAATGCAAGTCATGATATGGACTTGCCCTCTGGGTGTGCAAAGTGTGAAATTAGGTAAATAATACCAAAAAATGGGATGAGACCTGAACTTGGCGCAAAAAAAAGGATTTTTCGTAGGAAAAAGAAGGGTTTAAAGACAAATTTAATCTAAAATTGTTGTGCAGATAACACGAGTTAAGGCATTGAGCATCAAGGAGAAAGCAGACTTATGAATGATATCACTTGACTTCATCTGCTACGCTACCAACCACTACTTGCCATAGACTTTCACGCTGAAAATGTCGCTGCGCCAGATCGCGCAGTTTTTCGGCAGAAATATAGCGCACTGTATCGACCAACTGCTCAAAGTAATCGCTCGGTAAATCGTTATATACCAATGATTTGTAGACATCCATGGCATTGAACGGTCCATCTAGATTCATCAGAAAAGTACCTAGCAAGTAGTTTTTGACCATATCCAGCTCTTCGTCATCTACTAGATCCTGCTGCAAGACATTCATCTCCTGATAAATCTCTTTGATCGTTGGCTGCACGAAGGCATTCCCGACTTCTGTCCCGACGTAAAAATAGCCATCATATTTGAGTGGATCTAATGAGGAGTAAATGTTGTAGGTATAGCCTTTGTCTTCTCTGATATTCGCCATCAGGCGCGACCCAAAGTAACCGCCCAAAATCGTATTCAAGACAAACATACCGGGATAGTCAGGATGCTGTCGGCTGAACAATCGCTTGCCAATGCGGATAGCAGATTGTAGACCTTCCTCGTGCGGCAGATGCAGTGACTCAGGCGGTGCGTTGCTGATGGTCATGCCTCGCATTTTGGGAGATGACGTAAGATTTATTTGTCCCAATGTCTGATTCATCAATCTTAAAAAATGATCTGATACCCGACCACTAACTAAAAGCAAGCTACTGTCTGTCAAGTAGTTGCGTTGATAATGTGCTAAAATATCTTCGCGCGCTATGGCAGCATACATATCCGCCGTGCTGTTGTAGCCATAAGGTGTTTCGCTACCAAAAATATATGCCGAGATCGCACGATAGGCGACGATATCTTCTTTACTCAGATCAACTTTTAGCCGCTGCTGATTGCGCTGTACGAATGCTTTTAACTCTTTTTCAGGAAAGGCAGGCATCGTCAGTATCTCCGTAAAAAGTGGCAACAGCTTTTCGCTATGCTTGGTCAAACTGTAAAGTACCAAGTGACCCGTATCTAGCGAAAAAGGACTACTTAGACTCGCTCCGTAAAAATCTAACAACTCTGCCAAATCCGCACTACTCCTCTTGGTTGTTCCTTCTTTGAGCAACCCTATCGTCGTCCGGCTCGCCAGTCGCTTTTGCTCGAAAGGACGCCCGGCTTGCACCACTAGCTCTAACTTCATCACGTCTTGCGTTCCACTATTCAGCAGTTTGACGCGTAGTCCATTGTCCAAAGTCAGACTTTCGATAGTCGGCAGCGCGACCTGGTCGATGGCGCGTATCGTAGGCGGAACGGTTCTGTTGACTTGAGTGTTAGGCATATATTGTCTGTATGAGTTCAGTAATAAGTTGGCTCTCTCAGAGTTGAGATTTTGCTACAAACGTTTTGTGTTCAAAAATTGTTAGAACTTGTTGGGTTTTATCTCGCTTTTAGTCCTATAACTACCTCCCACAACTGCCTATGAATAAAGAAATACTGCGTCTTGCCATCCCAAATATCATCAGCAATATATCCGTACCGCTATTGAGTACAGTCGATACCGCCTTGATGGGTCGATTGTCAGAAGCACATATCGGCGCAGTGGGTTTGGGCGCGATGATTTTCAACTTTATCTATTGGAATTTTGGCTTTTTGCGAATGGGGACGACGGGCATCACTGCACAGGCTTTTGGAAAAGAAAGAAAAGACCAAATTATGCTCACATTAGGAAGAGCATTGGTCGTGGCGGTGCTTATCGCTGGAAGTATTTTACTGCTTCAGTACCCGATCGGGCAACTCGCTTTCCAGCTAATGAATGTACCTGAGTCGCAGCAAGATTTGATTGCCGACTACTTCTACATCCGCGTATGGGCAGCACCTGCTTCTTTGGGTTTGTATGCATTTATGGGTTGGTTTTTCGGGATGCAAAATGCGGTCTTTCCGCTCGTCATCACCCTTGTCATCAATACGCTCAATATTGCGCTCAATTTCTTATTTGTGTTACATTTTGGGATGGAAGCAGATGGAGTGGCAATGAGCACACTGATCGTACAGTATGTGGGACTCATTTTGGCAGTTATTCTATTTTGGTGGAAGTATAAAAGCTATATCGTTCATTTGAAACGGCGTGCACTCTTAGTCCGAGATGAACTCAAACGATTTTTGGTCATCAATCGAGATATATTCATCCGCACAGCTTGCCTGACTTTTGCTTTTTCCTTCTTTTATAGTCAATCAGCAGACTCCGGCACACTGATCTTAGCTGCCAATGTCATTTTGATGCAGTTCGTCAACTGGATGTCTTACGGCGTCGATGGATTCGCGTATGCCGCAGAAAGTTTGGTGGGCAAATATGCCGGAAAGTCGGACAGGACGGCGACACAGCGGGCAGTTCGACTTTCCTTTTTTTGGGGAATGGGATTGGCTGGATTGTATGCTCTGATATATGGCGTGTTCGGTCATTCTATTTTAGCATTATTCACCAATCAAACAGATGTCATCACAGCGACGCTGCCCTTTCTCTCTTGGATGCTTGTATTTCCAATTGCTGGAACGCCTTGTTATATTTGGGATGGCATTTATATCGGGCTGACCGCTTCTAAGCAAATGCGCAATGCGATGTTGCTGTCGTTAGGTGTGTATATGATCGTTCACTTTTTACTCAAACCTACACTTGGCAATCACGGACTTTGGGCAGCTTTGATGATATTTATGGTCGCGCGTGCTGCTTTTCAGTGGTGGTTTTATGATCGACAGGAAGGTTTTTGGAAATTACAAGAGAACTAACATGCAAACAATTCCTTCTGTAGAATTAGGGTCGCTGCAAGAAAAACCGTTTGGTTTTCGCATCGCCAATAATCGCGAAATCCTGCTCAATGACAATCTGGATCACAATCCTTTTCGTCCGCATCGCATTCATTTTTATGCAGTACTGTTTGTCTTAGAAGGTGAAGGCTACCATTATATAGACTTCAAAAAATATGCCTATCAGCCGGGCAGCATGATCTTTATTTCCAAAGAACAGGTACACGCTTTTGAGAAGAATCTGGAACGCGATGCTTACTTTTTGCTGTTTCGCGAAGAGTTTTTGGCGCGTGGTGGAGAGCAGTCCAAACTGTTGCAGCATTTAAGTTTGTACAATTATCATCTGTACCCGCCTGTGGTGCAAGTACCGGAAGCGCAGTTGGGTCTATTACAGCTTTTGGCGGGCAAGATGTTACAAGAGTTCAACGCCGAAGATGATTATCTAAAAGTAGAATTGCTGCATGCTGCATTAGAAATATTTCTTTGTCTCGCAGAGCGAATGCGCAAGGAAGGAAAAGCGACGGATACCGACTCTCCGCAGCATCGCACCTATTTTCAGTTTCAGGAATTACTCAAAGCGCATATTTTCAATAACAGACAGGTCAGTTTTTATGCTGATCAACTGTCGATGTCTACCAAAACACTCAATCGCATCACGCAGCAGATCGTCGGGCAGACTGCCAAAAATTATATCCACGATGTCCTTATCATAGAAATCAAGCGACTCCTGATGAATACATCGCTAAGCGTGAAAGAAATAGGCTATCGCTCCGGTTTTGAGGAAACTACCAACTTTGTCAAATACTTCAAAAAGCAGACCGAGATGACACCTTCTGAATTTCGGGAACAGTATTGAGTTTGGTGAGTAGAAATATTGATAAACTTTTTAATTGGTGAGAAAGCAATATTCAGTTATTTTCTTCTGAATGCAAACTTACTTTTCATGAGTTATGGTTAATAAAATCAGTATTTTATTCATTGATTAAAATTCCGTAAATCATTGATTAACAGTTATTTAATCTCTCAAATTAGCTTTGTCCCATTTTGACCCTACAAACGCAGATTTTGACCTACCACCGCCTGCAAATTACCCTCATCTTTGCCTTGATTTTTAACGCAACACGCCCATGACGTTGTGATTTTTTCATGAAAGCCCGAAGATGAGAAATTTATTCATTGTTATCATAGGTACAATTTTTAGTGTTTTATACTCCAATACCATTCTAGCGAAAGGATCGAATCCTAGCATTTTTGATCAATTGAATCACAAAGAGATCCTTAACGTTACCATAGAGGTAGACGTCGATGAATTGACAGCCGACTGGCGCAACGATGATAAATATCGTGCAGTCATGAGCTTCAAGGATAACAAAGGCAACAAGCAATTTTGGAATATCAAGCTACAGCGACGCGGCAAATTTCGCCGTATGCACTGCTCCGGTATTCCGCCACTCAAAATCTTTTTCGACAAAGAAATCTTAGCACAAAAAGGACTCGCCAAATATGATGATATGAAGCTAGTCAACTACTGCTACGATGAAGATAGAGAGGTCGCTAAAGAGCTGATTTTCAAGGAGTACTTGGCATACCAGTTATATGAGCAATTGACCGAAGAGAGCTTTAGGACACAGTTGCTACGTGTGACATATAAAGATATACGCAGCGGCAAGAAATTTCGGCAGTACGCTTTCATCATAGAAGATGCTGCCGAAATGCGAGCGCGGATCGATGCTAAAAAGTACAAGCTAAAGGAAGACATCGCTGCGAATCCATTCCACGAGCGACAGTTACAGCTCATGGCACTATTTCAGTACATGATCGGGAATGCCGACTTTGATCCTCTGGTGGAGAAAAACATCAAAGTTGTAGAAAAGCAAGAACGCGTTTTGGCGATTCCTTATGACTTTGACTTTTCCGGTTTCGTCAATCCGCCTTACGGCAAAGCCAATACGCGCTACAAGCTCGACAACATGGTAGATCGTGTCTATCTAGGTTCTGCGGATAGTCTGGAGTCTATGATCGCTTATTTTAAAGATAAGAAGTCAGACCTATACACTGTCATCGAAAAGAGTGATTTATTGAATGATTTTTCTGAAGACCATGTAATCAGTTATTTAGATTCTTTTTATGACCACTTGACCGTAGACGCTATTGTCGCACATCAAGCTACAGAAATTTATTCCTATGGTAAGTAGAGACAGAATATTCGCGCATCCGATGATCGATGCACTTTGGATTTGTTATCATTAGTTTTGTTTGTGGTAATACTAAAAGCCCGAAAAGAGTACAATGCTTTTTTCGGGCTTTGTCGTTCATAGAATTAGTCGTACTTTACTCATATATATCCATTTATGAGTCGGTTTTTCATCATTCTTATTCCGGTTTGCTTTACTTATATCGCATCTGCTCAAAACTACAGAGATTGTGTGACAGCTGTGGATGTTAGCGATTCCACTTCACTGATATTTTATCAATTAGAACCTGGATTCGGACAAGATTCTACAGAGCTAATCTTTCCTCACTGTATCAATAGCTATACTGACAGACTTGTAAAGGACAATGAGCGGAATACGGTTTGGTTAACTTGGACAGCTCGATCAAATGATTTGTTGACTTTTATTATCACTCCAGAAGATGAAGCAGATGACCTAGATTTCATCCTTTTTCAAGTAGATGGAGAAGATAAGTGTGCGGATAAGTTTATCGTTCGCTGTATGGCATCCGGCGATTTCCAATTTCCAAGTCCATGTATGGGTCCGACAGGATTGCGTATCGGCGAGACAGAAACGGAAACTCCGGCAGGATGTCGTTTAGAAGGTCAAAGCAATTTCCTAGCTCCATTAGAGATGATGGAAGGCACGCAATATGTGCTAATGGTCAATAACTTCACTTCCAGTACGCGAGGCTTTCAGATTGATTTTTGTGGAACTGCAGCAGTACCTGTTGCCAACCAAGAGGGTTGCCCCATTAGCTCCACTTCTTCTGTAATAACAAATCATGATTTATCTTTTTCGCTGCATCCCAACCCTGCTCTATCCGATGAAATTATCAACATACAAGCCGATATACCTCTTTCTATCGGTGCAGTCATTCAAGTATTTGATGTGGCAGGAAGACAAATATCCGATGTAAAAATAGATATGTTTAGCCGTGATGGATGGCAACTACATACTCATTCTTTGTCCTCGGGATTATACATAGTTCATCTTGCTGATCGCAAACATTTTTCTGCTAAGCGATTATTGATTACCAGATAAGAATAATCTTTGTCTACCGCTGTTCTAGCACTTCTTGCCACGCCTTCCGATCATCCACCGCGAAAGCATACTGCTCTTTTCGCGTCTCTATCTGAAATCCAGTGGGTAAAAATGCTCGATTGTAATTGCCTATCTGCTTGATCTGTCTTCGCTCTATGGACAATTCTTTGCCGTGTTGCCCTCTTTTGATTTGTGGCTGGAAAATTAGACGTTTACTGGTCAAAAAAAGCTTGCCTTGCACACCTTTTGAACCTATGTAGTAAGTACTCGGTTCTGCGCGCATCAATTCTTCGTTCGCTTTTAATTCGACGCTTGTTATTTTTCTATTGATGAAATAGCGATTGACACTATCTGCTAGAATAAAGAAAATCAGTCCTAAGCTAACGCCCATGAGCATACTCAAAGCAAAATACTCCTGCTCTATAAAAAAAGTCGTAACAGCTAAAAATGTCCCCGTAATCAGTAATGTGATTCTTTTGATTTGCTTCATGCTGTAAAACTAAAAAAGAGTAGCCCTAATGATTAGAACTACTCTTTTTATTTCTGAAACCAGCTATCTAGCTAGATAAAAGTTGATACGATCACAAGATGATTTTTTCACCCCTGACGTATCACTTTCTCACCCATACCATTAATAGCCGCTATTCTGTACCAATTTCGGGTTCGCATCAATCTGCTGACGCGGAATCGGGAACAAGTTTCTGAATCCTTCAGAAGCTGGTTTGAAGTCCCACTCGTTACCAAATGCTCCAAAACGTACCAAGTCAGTACGACGGTGGTTTTCGAAGAACATTTCACGACCGCGCTCTGCCAACAAATCCTCTGGTGTCAACTGATCGAATGGCTCAGCACCTGCACGCTCTCTGATCTGATTGACCAAAGCCAACGCTTCGCTGCTACCGTTGTCTTGATACCAAAGTGCCTCTGCTTTCATCAACAAGATGTCACCCAAACGGAAGATAGGGAAGTCATTATCCAAACTAGGCTGTCCACCTTCGTAGAACTCGTACTTACCAACACGTGCACCTGCTTGGCGCAATGTGTTCGGGAAATGCTCATTGATCTCAGGAGTAAACTCTAATGGCTCACCATTCGGGTCACCAGGCTCTGCACCACTATCTAAGATTGGTGTTACACCATCTGAAGCGAACTGAGGACCAGCATGGAAGTTACCACGTACTTTCTGGTTTCCGTATTCTCCTTTTCTTAAATCACTGTCATCATAAGAGTTATAGAACTCTTGCAATGTACAGTAACCGTTCCAAGGCTGCGCTTGCAAATTCCAAGTATCCTGGCTACCATAGTGCAAGGTCATTTGGCTGATGTTAAATCCACCAGCAAAAATCTGATCGTAAGGTACAGCAAAGATTAACTCAGAAGAACCAGAATTCTCGCGATTAAAGTTCTCGAAGTAATCACTCGTCAGGCTATAAAAGCCAGAGTTGATAATTTCGTTACAAGCTGCTTCTGCTTTAGACCACTCTGCACTTCCTTTGAATACTTCTGCATTCAAATACAACTTAGCCAAAATAGCCTGTCCTGCAAAATAGTTGATACGACCATAAGTCGTTCCATCTACAGCTCTAGACAACTTGGGTACTTCTGTTTCTAGCTGACCAACAATAAAATTATACACATCTGCACGAGAAGAAGTAGCAGGTGGCTCAGTATCTTTAAAATCGACTGCCAAAGGTACATTTCCAAACATATCCAATGCCCAGTAGTACCATAGTCCACGTAATACTTTCAACTCCGCAATAAATGGATCAGTTACCGGATTACCCAAGTCTTCAAACTGAGCGATCAATCGGTTACAAGTATTAATACCACCGTAGAGGACATTCCATGCATTGTTTAAGTGTGGCTCTTCTATTGTCCACTCATGACGATGCTGACGTAACCATACACCACCATCAAACCAATCCTGGCCTCGCTGAGGGATCATAATTTCATCAGATGATACCTCATTACACGACATAAAGTTATTGTGACTACCAATGTTGTACAACTGAGTATATGCCTCACCCAAACCTGTAATCAACTCCTCTTCTGTCTTAAAATAGTTCTCAGGTGTTACCTGACTGAACAGTTCCTCATCCAGATCAGTACAAGACTGATTGAAGCCTACAAAAAGTAGAACTGGAATGAGCAACTTTAGATTATAAAGCTTTTTCATTGTTAATTTTTTAAATGTATTTTATAAGTGTCAACGCTTCTGACTCAACTTGCAATATACCACATATCGAATATAGTTTCAATGTATATTGAAAGTAAGCATTTGCTTTTGACAGAAGCTTTACGATCCCGTGTCACGAGATCGTAAAGCCTATATTGTTAGATCTCTCCGCAATTAAAAGCCTAGTTGTAGACCAAATACATAAGATCTTGCCGTAAAGTAAGTGTTACGACGATCAATACCCGGAATCAGAGCATCTCCCTCACCGTCACCATCTGGATCGTCTACCAAACGAACCTCAGGATCTACACCAGTGTAGCCTGTGATCGTAAACAAGTTGTTACCACTTGCATACACACGGATATTCCTAAATGCGCTATCTTCTGGCAATCCGAATGTGTAACCCAATGTCGCATTATCTAAACGTACAAAGCTACCATCTTCCACGTGGAAGCTAGAGAATGTAGGCGCATCTGTCAAGTTCTTAATATCAGCAGAAGAAGCCAAGATATTATAAGAAGTAATTGTAGAAGGCGCTTCGTAGAATGCACGGAAAGTATTCACTAGATCGTGACCAAATGATCCTCTCAAGAAGAAGTTCAAATCGAAATCACCAAAAGTGAAGGAGTTGTTCCACCCCAAGTTCAAATCAGGCAAACCGTTTCCGATTACTTCACGATCGTTGTCATCTCTATTGTTTACACCATCACCGTTCAGGTCAGCAAAACGCCATGTACCGTCATCGTTGATGCCTTCGTAAACCAAGCCATAAATCTGACCAATCGGCTGACCCTCGCCCAAGAAAACAAGTGGTGTTGAATTCTGTCCAGGAGAACCTAAGTTACCAATCGGACGATCATTTTGACTTACACCCAACTCTGGATTAGAGAAAGATTCAAAAGTCGCTTCGATGAAGTAGATACCATTGAAAGAAGATGTCCAAGAGAAGTTATCATTACTTACAGCATTGTAGTTCACGACAAACTCCAAACCAGAGTTACTCAACTCTCCCACATTCAACAAGGTCTCAGGGAAGAGATTTGGTGGTACCGGAACTTGGAAAGGCAAAATCAAGTCGTTCGTCTGTGTATTAAAATAGTCGATGTTACCAGTCACTTTGAAATCAGCAAAAGCGAAATCTAAACCAATATTGATATCGGCTTTCTCTTCCCACTTCAAGTCCGGATTCGGATTGGAACGTGGTCCATAAGAAGGAATATAGTTACCATTAAAGAAGAAAGCTGCACCAGGACCGAATCGCTGCAACGAGATGTAGCTTTGATTAGGACGTGTTCCTGTCACACCGTATCCGGCACGTAGCTTCAGGTTATCTACACCGGATAGATCAAGAATATTAGACAAGTTGACACCTGCACTCACACCTGGGAACAATCCCCATTTGTTATTTTCTCCAAATCGAGAAGACCCTTCACGACGTAAAGTTGCTTGCACAAAGTAAGTATCGTCTATATTGAAAGCTGCACGACCGAAGAAAGCAATCAACTTATTATTTTCTCTTCCACTACCTGCTCCTGCCAATCCATTCGGAAAGTCTAGAGATGCACCAAGGTTATTATAAGTAAAGGCATCTGTGATGAAGTTACCACCACTAACACCGAAACCTTGACCATTAAAATCTTGATAAGAGTATCCACCTAACAACTTCATTTCAGTACCACCGAATGTAGTTACATAGTTGACGGTTGTTTCGAATAACTCATTCAAGTCTTTATCATTGCGCAGACTAGCTAAACCAGTACGGTCGTTTCCAGTTCCAAAGCTATTTCTATCAATATATCCTCTATTCGTCTCATCTTTACGTTCTTGAGAGTAGAACGCGCCTACTGTCAAACCTTGTAGCAATTCAAAGTCTCCACGCAAACTCACAATAGTGTTGCGCTGCTCTTTTTCATTCAAATTTTGCTCTACGATTGCTACAGGATTGAAGTAGTCAAATAATGTTTCCTCATAGTAGCCGTCGTTGCGCGTATTGCTAGGATCAAATACAGGAGCAGTCGGATTGTAGATCGTCGCATAACGGAAAGCTTGGTTGAAGCCTTCATCGCTGTCACGATTCGTCGTCGTCAAAGTTGCATTCAACGTCAAACGATCATTCAATGCCTTCTGCTGTACATTACCACGGAAGTTCAACTGCGTAAAGCCCGTATTGATCGCAATACCTTCTACATCACGAAGGTTACCAGAGAAACGGTAAGATGTTCCTTTGCTACCACCGGATAGTGATAAACTGTGTACTTGCGTCAGTCCGGTACGCGTCAACTCATCGAACCAGTCAGTATTCGCTCCTCTATCAACACCGCCACCAAACTCACGAAACTCGTCAGCTGTCAATACATCTACTGTATTGTCGATGACATCTGCGGAGACAAAACCTTCGTAATTGACTGTGGGTGCGCCACCGTCACCACGCTTAGTGGTGATGATGATAACACCAGCCGCACCACGCGTACCATAGATGGCTGCTGCTGACCCATCTTTCAATACGTCGATGGATGCAATATCGTTCGGGTCTACTGTATTTAAGTCTGCACCCAAAACACCATCGATAACCACCAACGGAGAGTTGTCTGCACCTACACTAGATAGACCACGAAGACGAATATTGAAGCTGTTGTTTGGGTTACCACCCGGACGAGAAATCGTCAATCCAGCAACTTTTCCTTGAAGCAACTGAGCAGGACTTTGGATACTACCATTGTTGAAGTCCTCTTCTTTGACACTCGTGATCGCACTCGTTACCTCCTTGGATTTGGCAGTACCATATCCGGTGACTACGATTTCCTCTAGTGCTGTACCTTCTGCCAACTGAATGTCGAAGGACGTACCATTGGAAATATCTACTTCCTGATCGGTATAACCAGTATAGCTAATGCGAAGTGTAGTGGCATCGTCCGGCACTTGCAAAGAGAAAGAGCCGTCAAAATCAGTGATTGTACCTGTGCTCGTCCCTAGGATGAGGATATTCGCACCGATCAGCGGATCACCAGAACCTGCGTCTGTGACCGTCCCTGAGATCTCGCGCTGAGCATAAGTAAGGCTCACTGTCATCAACAGTAAGAACATCACTGCTCCGCACTTTGACCAAAAGTCAAAATTAAGTTTCATACACTACTTAAATTTAAGTTAGTAAATTAATTTGTTTTGTGTACACATCACCTCAGTGAAGGAGGAAGTGTAGCTTTCTAATGAATCAGTGTTCGTTTACTGTCTAGTAATAAATAAACGAAAATAACAATAATGATTGAAAGGGGTTATGTTTTCATTGTGTTTATTTGCTTTATTCTTGATTTCACCAATTTTAATATGGCATCAGTGTTTTTGCTTGGATAACTTGAACCGAATGGGTGATAAGGGTGGAATTACTCCCTCAAAATGATAGAATAGAACACAAAAATAATCTGACTTTCAGAAATGAAGATTTCATTTGCCAAAGTCGGTTTTTACTTATTGATTATTCGTTAATCCACAAAAAAAGGAAATTCTTTACTGATTTTTAGGTTATACCTATCAGAAAAGCAGGATATGACCTACAACAAACGATTGCGCAAACGGTTGCTGTGAAAAACTTTCCTTATCTTCACTTCCTGCTGTATGGACAATTCAGTCTTTATTACATCTCGTGAACCCTACAAAATGGGGAGCTATGAAGAGAATAACAATTAAGGATTTAGCACGTCTGCTAAACATCGCTCCGTCTACTGTATCGCGCTCACTATCCGATCATCCCGACATCAGTGAAGCGACCAAAAACAGAGTAAAAGCACTGGCTACGGAACTGGGTTATCGCCCGAACCATATCGCCGTCAATTTCCGTAAGCAACATAGCGCGCTTATCGCATTGATTTTGCCGGAGATTACCATGTTTTTCTTTCCACAAATCATTAAAGCGGTAGAAGCTGCTGTACGCAGTCAAGGATACAGTTTGATCGTTTTGCACTCTCAAAATTCGCTGGAGCTGGAGATCGAAAACCTGGAGCTGTGTATGCAGTTTTCGGTGGACGGCATATTGTTATCTTTAAGCAAAGAAACCACCAATTTAGACCACGTCCACAACCTCATTCCCGAGGATTTTCCGCTCATCTTGTTTGATCGGGTGCTGCCCGATGCCGCTTACTCCAACCTGACCATCAACGATCAAGAAGTGGCGCAGCAAGCGGTGGAATTGCTCATTCAAAAGGGACATCGGAAGATATGTGGTATGTTTGGTTATGAAAATCTCCAAATCTCCAAAGAGCGACATCAAGGTTTTCTCAATGCCATGCAAAAGCATCAACTCGACATCAATCACGATTGGATACTCAATGACCGACATGCCAATAGCAGCGTCAATGAACTGACTGTTTTGATGATGAATGAAAATCGTCCGACCGCCATTTTTGCCATGTCAGATGAGCTACTGATCGGTATTTACCAAAATATGGCACAGCTAGGACTACGTATTCCAGAAGATGTTGCCGTTATTTGTATCAGCGAAGGGTACATTCCCAACTTCTTCTTTCCGAAGGTGACCTATGTCCGTCATTCAGGTTATGAGGTAGGCACGGTCGCTAGCGAAATGTTACTCCAATTGCTCAAAAAGAAAAGCACCTCTCCTTTACGACAACAAATCATCCCACAGTTGGTCATACAGCATTCTGTGTAATGTAGACGTTATTAATTTCTGAACGATATTTGCCGTGGCTATTTTAAGTTGCCGAATGGTATACGTAAAAACTATGTGCCCCATTTGGTGAGGCTATTCATGATGGCACCTCATTGCGTGTCTGACATCAAAAGTCGCTGTTAGAAATGCTTATCGACCTAAAATATATGTCAATAAAAATTAGTTACTTGTGTCTATTTACTCGATTGGGTTATGAGAACATTACTATTGCTAACATTGCTGTCCTTTGCCATTGACTTTGCTTCTGCCCAGCGTACTTCATCAGAAATTCCTGATCTGACGTACAATCACAGACCGCAAAAGCCAGAGCGTTCCATCTACTGGAAGGGATGGAGAAAAGTAGAAATTCCCTTTGAACTCATCAATGACCTCATCATCGTAGAAGTCACACTCAACAACGGCTTCCCGATGAAATTTATCTTCGATACCGGAGCAGAACACACCATCCTCAATAAACCAGAAATCGCCCAAATGATGAATATGCGCTACACGCGAAAATTCACCATCATGGGGGCAGATATGCAGACCGAATTATATGCCTATTTAATCCGAAATATAGACATCAAACTAGGACGGTTGTACTCTCCCAATGAATCTATTTTGGTGCTACAAGAAGACTATTTTCGATTTGAGGAATTGACCGGAATGCCTGTTTATGGAATACTGGGCGCTAATTTTTTTCGTCAGTTTGTTCTATCCATCAACTATTCTAGTCAAGTGATCGAACTCATCAAACCCAGCTACTTTGACAAAACAAAAGGTAAATATCAAGAACTACCCATCGAGGTCTATCGTAACAAACCTTACCTGTATGCGGATATGAACATGACCCAAGATACGGCTCAGACAGTCAAATTATTATTGGACACCGGAGCAAGCCTACCATTGCTCATTTATACTGATACGGACACCAGTCTCACCATCCCTCCGAATGCCATCCCCGGCAACGTAGGTAGAGGATTGGGTGGGTTTTTGAGTGGCTATCAGGGACGTGTTCACTCCTTAGAGTTTTCTGAATTTGAGCTCGCGAATGTCGTTACCAACTTCCAAAAATCAGATAGCCTCTATCATTATGAAGTCCTCAATGATCGGAATGGTATCATCGGCAATCAAATTTTGAAGCGATTTGAAATTGTCATTGATTACTGGAATCAGAAAGCCTACTTGAAGCCCAACAAGCGATACGAAACTGCTTTTAAATACGACAGGAGTGGACTCGTCATACTGGCATCGGGCGAAAAGTTAAACAAGTTCGTCGTGCAGCGTATCATTCCCGATTCGCCAGCCGACCGTGCCGGACTCCAAAAAGGCGATATCATCTTAAAGGTAAATGGACTATCCTCCCGCACCCTTTCTATGACCAATATCAATCATACCTTTCAGAAGAAAATAGGCAAACGCATCAAGCTAGTCGTCCGCCGAGAAGAGGAGCGACTCAAGTATGAGTTTCGACTAGAAAAACTACTGTAGCAGTAAGAGCATGGGCGTAAGAGCGAGTTGCAATTCGCCCCAATAACCAGCCCCAATCAAACACCAAACGATAAACGCCCGACCAAAAACCCAAAACCCAAAACCATCCCGTACCCAATCAAACTCCCGATCACTCCACCCACGAAAATATCCAGCGGATAATGAACCCCCACATACACCTGCCCCAGCGCAATACTGCCAGCCCAAGCGAGCATCAGCCATCGCCAGGATTTATTTTTCAGCAAAGTCAGCATGATGAAAATCCCCACAGCAAAATGATTGGTAGCGTGAGAAGACGTAAAGCTGTAGCCACTGCCACAAGGAATCAGTAGATGAATATCTTCTGCTAAAGCTTCCGCCTTGCAAGGTCGTGTTCGCTCTACGCTTTTTTTGATCCACTGACTACTCACTTGATCGGCGATACCAACCGTAGCAGCGATGAAAAGTAGAAAGCTCAAAGCCACTTTCCATGACCATTGCCGAAAGGCAAAAACAATAATCACGATGTATAGCGGTATCCAAGTGGTCTTTTCTCTCCAGTAAGGCATAATAGCATCCAATGTCGGATTGGACAGATCTTGATTGATAACAGAGAAAAGTGCTTGATCTAGTGCAAGAAGTGTTTCCAAATGGCTAAGCAATTTATATATTTGTGCCCCCAAAAGTAGCCAATTCCTGAGAAGTATGATGTTCAACAATATGGATCTCTTTTACTCACACTACATAAGCTCAAACTCACACTACTTTGGCATTAATTAAATCCATCTCGGGTATCCGAGGTACTATAGGCGGAAAAGCAAACGAGAACCTGACTCCACAAGACATCGTCGAGTGTACAGCGGCTTTTGGGACTTGGTCGCTACGACAAACCCAAAATCCCAAAATTGTCATTGGTCGCGATGCCCGTATTTCCGGTCAACTGGTCAATCAATTGGTCGTCAGCACATTACAAATGATCGGCTTAGAAGTCATCGACTTAGGTCTTTCGACAACACCTACGGTAGAGATGGCAGTCGTGATGGAAAAAGCAGGCGCAGGCATCATCTTGACTGCCAGTCACAATCCAAAACACTGGAATGCGCTCAAATTCTTGAATGCTAAAGGAGAGTTTATTTCTGCCGAAGCAGGTAGAGCTGTACTAGATTTAATCGAAAAAGGAGACATTGAGTATGCTAGTGTCGATCAGTTAGGCAGCTACACACGCAAATCGGACTATATCGACAAGCATATCGAAGCCATTCTGGCACTTCCCCTCATCAACGCCAACGCTGTCCGTGATAAAAACTATACCATCATCGTCGATGCCGTCAACTCTACGGGCGCACTAGCGATACCACCATTGCTGGAGCGATTGGGTTGTGAATGTGTTTTGATTAATGAACAAATGCACGGTGATTTTGCGCACAATCCTGAGCCACTGCCTGAACATTTGACACAGCTCGGTCGTACCGTTCAGTCCGAGCGTGCTGATCTGGGTATAGCTGTCGATCCTGATGTCGATCGGCTAGCCTTCGTCTGCGAAGATGGAACAGCATTTGGAGAAGAATATACTTTGGTGGCAGTGGCAGACTACGTACTGAAGCATACTCCTGGCAATACTGTTTCTAATTTATCTTCTACTCGTGCCTTACGAGATGTCACTCAACAACACGGGCAAAAATATACAGCGGCAGCCGTCGGTGAAGTCAATGTAGTCACTCAAATGAAAACTAGCGAAGCTGTCATCGGTGGTGAAGGAAATGGTGGTATCATTTATCCGACCTTGCACTACGGGCGAGATGCTTTGGTAGGCATTGCGTTGTTCTTATCGCATCTTGCAACTAGCGAAATGACGGTCTCTCGACTACGTCAAAGCTATCCTGACTATCATATCGTCAAGAACAAAATACAGCTGAGTCCAGAGATTCATGTAGAAAAGATACTGAGCCAACTAGAGCATAAGTATCGCAACCATGAACTCAATACGGTCGATGGTCTCAAAATAGACCTAGAAGACGGCTGGATTCATCTACGCAAATCTAATACAGAACCCATCATCCGCATCTATACCGAAGGTGGCTCTAAAGTCACTGCGGACAATCTAGCCAAAAAAATCATGGCAGATATGATGGATATCATCAGAGGAAAGTGAAGTGTCCAGCTGACTGCTTGATGCTGAGAACACCACTATTTCAGAGACACAAAAATAGCGGTATTTTTGTGCCATCAAATCAGTAGTTCCATAGAATATGACACAAGATATTTTGAAAAAAGCAATCGCGCTCACGCTATCGCTTCCTCATTCTCTCAAATTCTCACACGCTCAAATTCTCACACGCTTACGCGCTCACGCGCTCACGTTCCCACTCTCTCTCCTACTCCTCTCCTGCTCCCCCCAAATCGAAACCCACTTTTGCACCAGTGAAGATATTTTGCTCATCCCTCAGTCTACTGAACAAGCACGTCTCAGTCGCTATCAACGTCGCCAATCGTGCAACGACGTGCTAGCCTACATACCAGACACCACTCAACTCAGTCATCGCCCCATGCGCTACGTCCGCGTCAATGTTCATTTCATGAATAGTGCAGATAGCTCACAGAATTATTGGGGAGATGAAGCGATTACATTCGCAGAAAAAATGATCGGGAACGTCAACATAGATTTGACAAATAATGCCAAAATGAATCTGCCGCTCGGCAACGACACGCCCGTCTTACCTACTCAGTATCGGCTTCGCTTGACCGGACAACCTGATACACCAGACGACAAAGGTATCTATTGTCACTTTGATGATGAATTGTACTATCACGTCCACAAAGGCAAAAATAGAAACATCAGCAAGCGAGACGCCATCAACAAATACAGCATCCAAAAAGACAGCGTTGTCAATATCTTTTTGATGCCCCATCATCCTGATAGTGTGATTTCTAAAAGCTATGCCGGAGGAGTGGTCGGTGTAGCATTGGGGACAGCGATCAAACTAGGTGGCGATTTCAAAAGCCGTAGACCCTATTGGCACTATCGGCAAACTTTGAATCATGAGGTAGGTCATGTGTTTGGATTGCAACATACTTGGGCGTACAACGATGGCTGCAGTGACACACCCAAAAATCCAAATTGTTGGAACAAGGGCAGTGGCGTTTGCGACTCTTTACTGTCCAATAATTTGATGGATTACAACGCTTGGCAACTCGCGCTGACGCCTTGTCAGATCGGGCGCGTGCATAGGATGATGTCTAAAGAAGGACGCAAACGCAATATGCTCATACCGACTTGGTGTACGCTAGATAGTAGCAAAACGGTCTATATTCGAGATACGGTCGTATGGCGAGGCGCATATGATTTGGAAGGACATATCAAGATTGAGCGTGGTGGTAGTTTGGAGATTCAATGCCGTGCTGCTCTTCCTCCCGATGCGCACATCAAAATCGCTGCCGGAGGTGAATTGATTTTAAATAACGGACAGCTACACAACGCTTGTGAGCAAACTTGGGAAGGCATCCTAATCGAATCTAAAGGGGAGGAAAAGGGTATACTGAAACTTCAAGGCGACTATACTATCGAAGATATGCGGATGCCGATAGCGGGTCTGGCAGTTACTGAGGAGACAACTGAAAAAAGTAGTAACAATACAATTCGCCAGCTAAAGAAGAATTGAGGAACGAAGAAAATGTAGCGTATATCGAAGCGGCAAAATATTTCTCCTCATCTGACGCTTGTATGATTCAAATTCAAAAATAAACGCAAAGTCTTACTGTCGACCAATAGGCTCTACCACCACTAAATCCGCTCCCACCACTTCAACGATACGCACCTGACCACCAATAGCGATAGATGTCAAGTGATAGGTGATAGCTGTGATCGTCCTATTTTTCTTATTGGATACAAAAGCAATACTTCCGTGTCCGCTTTGATGCGCCGGAATGGTTTGCTGCACCAAAGCCGTTTTGAACAACAACTGATGCGGATCGAAATCATTGGCGCGACTCCAGTTCATCAATAAACGATGGACATAAGAGACCACCCATGTACCTATCGCACTGACCAAAATCATAAGACACAGCTGAAAAGCAAAAGAAGTTGTACGATCATGGCTCAGTGCACCTGCCCAACCCAAGAAAGCAAAGAAGAAAATCGCATGGCGAGCAGAGAACCAAGTTGTATGAGCATATTCTTCCTCAGCACTACTTTTCTGCTCCAATTCTAGCCCAAATAAAGCTGTCACCAACTGAATCACGCTCAATACTGTAAATACCAATGCCATGCCCCAGAACGTCTGTTCCCAAAACGTCAAATCTTCCCATCGCATTTCTAACGCTCGCATATGCAGGACATTTTTTTAGTGTTGCTGTTCCTGACTTCCAAAATAGGACAAATGACACTTCATGCGCTTAGTCTTCGACCAACGACCAAAAATCATCGGTCAAGGCATTCAATTCTCCTATAAAGATATTCATCAAATGAAGCACTAACCTGAATTTTGCGAACGGATTACAACATCCTTTCCACATCCGTTGTTATCGACACACAAGCTGACAATGACTCCACAGCTTTCAAACTTCACCTCTTTGAAAGGAACATTCAAAATAGCTACTTTCTTCGGCATTCCAGTATTGATTCATTGGTCATTCGTGCTCGTTTTAGCGTGGATACTAGGGTCTGCTTATTCCAATGGATTGGACGGTAATGGTCTTTTATGGTATACCCTACTTTTTATCAGTGTTTTCGCTTCGGTAGTCATGCATGAGTATGGTCATGCCCTTACTGCTCGCAAGTATGGCGTCGAAACACGGGACATCATTTTATTGCCCATCGGTGGTGTCGCTCGTTTAGAAAGACTACCCGAAAATCCGATGGAAGAATTTTGGGTAGCAGTCGCCGGACCTTTAGTTAACATTGGGCTAGCTGCTGTTTTGAGCATCTACTTTCTATTCGTCTCCTTTGATGAGATTTTTCTGACACTAGAAATTTTAGACTTCGAAAGAAGAAGTCCCATCGGTGTGATGTCACTTTTCATTCCGGCGGTCATCATCGGCAATTTGGTATTGGCTATTTTCAACCTGATTCCTGCTTTTCCCATGGATGGCGGTCGCATTTTAAGAGCTTTGCTATCGCTCAAAATGGAACGTGCGCAAGCCACTCGCATCGCTTCTATCATTGGGCAAGTGCTAGCATTGGGATTTGTGGTGGTGAGTATCTATCCGTTCCAAGATCCCATATTGGCAATACTTGGTTTGTTTATCTTTTTTGTAGCGCGACAAGAAAATTCGGCTTTACAGCAAGAAGTACGCTTCTCCAATCTATTCGTCGATGAAATCTATCATCGACAGTTTACTAGACTAGAGCCACATGATACGATTCAGACGGTCGTTTCGGTTGTCGATATCACCAAAGAGCAGAACTTTGTCGTCATCAATGAGCAAGAGCAAGTCATCGGTGTGCTGCATCACGAATTTTTGCAAGAAGCCATACAGCAACAAGAATTGAGTGCACCTGTCATGCTCTATATGAGTCAGCACTATCGCACTATCTCGCCCAATATGTCTATCAAATCTGCCCTCGAAATCTTTCAGCAGGAAGGGTATTCTATTCTACCTGTCATAGAAGAAGGTCGATTGGTAGGCGTATTGGATCAAATGCACCTCGTACAATTTGTGCAAAATTTGGCATCAAAAAAGCAGAAGCGAAGTGGGTTTACGATGAAGCGATAATTTGATCAAGCAGATCGTATATTCATCCTTTTTCTAACTACACCAAACACATCTACGTTGATAAATAACACCCCTGTCAGCATCACCAAAGCAGCAACCACAGACTGAGACGTTATCAGTTCTCCACCTATCCACCACCCTAGCAGCATTGCCACAATCGGATTGACGTAGGTAGACGTAGCGACTTTTTCTGGTGAGATGCGCGCTAGCAGAAAATTGAATGAAGAAAAAGCTAAAATGGATCCTAAAAAGATCAAAAATAGCAATGCCAAAAGCGAATCTGTTCCCACTGCTTGCCATTCAAATCGACTGACATCACCGACAAACAACGCCACGACAAACAAGAATAAACTCCCAAACAACATCTGAATGGAAGCATTCTGCGCCTGTCCTTCCGGCATTTTTGCTTTCTTGATAAAGACCGAACTATACCCCCAAGCGAACATACTACACACAATGGCGAAGATCCCCCACCAGCTATTTTCCTTCTCCGTCACATAGTCCTGTGAGACCAACAAATACATACCCAGCATCCCCAAAGCGACCCCCAAATAACTACTCGCCACGGGCGGTTGTTTGAGCATCAACCAGACTAGCAACATGGTCAGCAAAGGCTGGGCAGAAATGATGAGTGCGGTGATACCGGAATCGACATACTGCAATGCCCAAGCGACGCCACCTGTGCCCACACCTAAAAAGAGCACGCCAGCGAACGCCGCATTTTTGACTTGTAGCAGGTTGGCGAGTGGCTTTTTCCAAAGCAGGCGAGCTAAAGCAAATAAAATCGCCCCTGCAATTGCAAAACGAATGCTTGCCATCATGAAAGGTGGTATCGACTGCACCGCAATTTTGACGGCTAGATAGGTCGCGCCCCAGACGATATAAATGCACGCAAATGCGCCAATGATGAGGAAGAGTTCGGTGTTTTTTTGTTTCATGCTGCTAGGTACTTGATAGCGAAAAATGAGGGGCTGCTTCTTCGCTCAAAGCCCATTCAACACCTAGGGTTTCAAAACAGTTTCCACTGTAGTAAAACTATTCTCCAAACAACAAATTAGCCCCCAGCCGCACATCTAGCACATTACTCTCTCGCGGGCGTACCACATTCAATACCTGATGCGTCATCGCAAATACTTGCACCGGTCCCAACTTGGCTTGTAGATTTAATCCTAACTGATCGAAATGTCCATTGGCTAAGGTATAATTTGCACCAATTTGCAAAATATCACCAAATTTTCGCTGTGCTTGTAGACTCACTGCCGGACGTAGTTCCTCTCGATACCATTCGCCAAACAAAATCACTCCGCCACGCCAATCTTCACTAAACTCATGACTCAGATGGATGTATGCTCGACGCGGTAAAGTCGTCGTATAGCTATTGCTTGATTCTTCTACGACAAACAATTGATTTAGGCTATCCAGAACTGTATTGACAGCAACAGAATCATTCAGAAAGGCATCGATCAGATCAAACCCACCGTAGTCATAAGTACCGACCGCCGCATAATTTTGGGCATCTTCTTCCCACTGAATACTCCCTATATCCAACAAACTAAACGCAATCGTCCAGTCTTCCAAAGCCAGTTCTGCACCTACGTCAAATGCCACACCTGTATTTTGAGAAAATAACCGATCAAACGCCAACATAGAGGTCTCAAAAACACCTTCTTCGGCATTGAGTCCGTTATAATTGACCAGTCCAGCGGTATTGACACGATAGTCGGCATTAAGTTCCAGGGCGTAGATTTCTTCATCGGTAGTCAAGAAAAGTTCGCCCCGCTCGACGTCTACATTGCCGAGTCCGTTGAGGTATTTGATGCGTGTGCCGAGCGTCAGTTGGTCAGTCACACGATAGCCGATGCCGATACCAAATTCGCTATAATTAGAAGCGCGATAGGTATGTCCCAAATCGAGCGTTTCGCCGATAAATTGAGCATTTCCATTACCGATGACTTGCGCTAAAGTTCTTGGAAATTCGATCCCGGCATCCAATTTCAAAGCGTGATGTACACTCAAATGCCAGTCACCTAAGCTGACACCCAAACTCAATGTTTCTAACTCAAAATATTCTCTATAACTATTATCAGGACTGATGTTTGGTAGCGCAGCATCCAATGTGATAATCCCATTTTCTGTATCTATCCAATCTGATAAGGTATTTTGATCCAAATCAAAGGCATTCGCCACACTCGGCAAACCTATGACAAAATTGGCGTCCGGCAAGAAAGCAGGATTGGTACGATTGGCTTGCCAAAGATTGTTTTGAAAATTGAGGTTGGTGGCTTGTTGTGCTTGAAGTGCCAAAGCAGCATAGAGGAATAAGCCTCCCAAGAGGTATCGTAATTGCATAGAAACTAACTTGAAATACAGAAAAAAGGAGCTAGGGAAGTGAATGGCTGCGAGTAGAACGCAAAGGTAGGCAGGATTGGTTTATTGAGTGAGAAAATTATGAAATTGTTGGGTATAATCAAAGAGTAGGACTTCCCGAAGCATCGGGACAAGTTAAGTCCTACCCTTTGGTTATGATTCATTTATATAGTCATAATGTCTGTCTCTTTGGTTTTGACCAGTTCATCACATTTATTGGAATATTTTTTGGTCAAATCATCCATTTCGGATTCTTTGTCTTTGCCAACATCTTCCGGTACACCTTCTTTGACGGCATCTTTGATTTCTTTGATAGCGTCGCGGCGGGCATTTCGCAGACTCACTTTGGCGTCTTCACCCAGCGCTTTAGCTTTTTTCGCCAATTCTTTTCGTCTATCATTCGTCAGTGGTGGGATGATGATGCGTACAATCTCTCCATCATTCTGCGGTGTCACGCCCAAATTGGCTTCAAAAATAGCGCGTTCTATCGGTTGTATCATTGTTTTCTCCCAAGGCTGAATCACCAAGGTTCTCGCATCGGATACATTGATATTCGCAACTCGACTGATTGGTGTTTGCGAACCATAATATTCCACTAAAAGTCCATCCACCATCATCGGTGTGGCTTTTCCAGTGCTGATTTTCTGCAATTCTCGACGCAAGCGATCTACCGCGCTATCCATAGATTCTTTGGTTGCATCGAATATAAATTCTATTTCTTCCATTAGACTTTGATGAGTTCAATAATAAGTTACTCTTTTTGGTGTTTCCACTTAGTTGTTGCACGGTTTAGAAACATTTAAAAAGAGAGACTCTGTATTTCCACACAACAGAGACGGGCAAGATAATAAAAAATGGGTAAGCGTTTGTCACGACACTTACCCATTTTGGGGTCCACAGCATGAGCTTAATAATAAATTATCGGCTCGACATATATCTCAAAATCAGATAAACCAAAGAAACCAGTGCTGCCAAGGCTGCTGCTACGTAAGTCATCGCTGCCCATTTGAGGGCATCTTTCGCACCTTCTAGTTCTTGTCCTCCGGTGACACCGGATTGTTGTAACCACACCAAAGCCCGCTTACTCGCATCAAACTCTACAGGAAGCGTCACAAAAGCAAACAAAGTCGTGACTGCAAACACCCCGATTGTAATAAGCAATAAACTCGGATTACTAGAAGCAAACATGAAGATCGCAATCAATAAATACTGTTGTAAGCCAGCGGCTATCTGTACAAATGGTACCAAATTGGAACGTGTTTGTAACATCGGATAAGCCGTAGCGTGCTGTACGGCGTGACCGCATTCGTGAGCAGCAACGGCGGCAGACATGATGCTACGACCAGCATAAACTGCTGGACTCAAACTCACTGTTTTTGTCTTTGGATTATAGTGATCGGTCAGCATTCCTTTACCTTGTACGATATTGACGTTACCTACATTGTAGTGATTCAACATCTGAGCGGCAATTTCCTGACCGGACAAACCAGATCGGATCGGGATGCGGCTGTATTTATTGAACTTTGCTTTCAGGCGACCTTGTACAAACATACCGATCAAGGAAGCAATTCCCGTCAGTACGATGTAGCCCATATAGCCGGACATTAACTGTTCCATAGGTTGTATGTTTTCTTGTTGTAATTTCAGCATTTTTCAAAGCACTAACAAGAAAACTGTACATCCCCTACGATGGTTCGATGATGTCAAAACCTGTGTACTTTCGGAGTACTTCTGGAATGACGATTCCTTTTTCAGTTTGATTATTTTCTACAATGGCTGCCACAATTCTCGCCAGTGCCAAAGCACTTCCATTCAAGGTATGTGCCAGCACACGTCCTTTTTCTGCTCGATAGCGTAGATGTAGACGATTGCTTTGGAAGGTCTCAAAATTAGAGACAGAGCTGACCTCTAGCCATCTCTTTTGAGCAGCAGAATAAACCTCAAAATCATAGGTCAGCGCAGATGTGAAACCCAAGTCTCCACCACAAAGAGTCAGGATGCGATACGGCAGTTCCAGCTTCTTCAAAATCATTCGGACATGATCTAGCATCTCTTCCAGCGCATCGTAAGAGCGATCAGGATGCTCGATGCGGACAATTTCTACCTTGTCAAATTGATGGACACGATTCAGACCGCGTACGTGTGCGCCATAAGATCCGGCTTCGCGACGAAAGCAAGGCGTGTAGGCAGTCATTTTGATCGGAAAGTCATCTTCGCTTAGGATGACATCTCTGTAGATATTCGTGACAGGGACTTCGGCAGTGGGAATCAAGTATAAATCGTCCCGCTCCACATAGTACATCTGTCCTTCCTTGTCCGGCAACTGTCCGGTAGCGCGTGCGGTATCTTCATTGACTAGATGTGGCGGCAGCACTTCTTCATAACCTGCATCAGCCGCTTCATCTAAAAAGAAACTCACCAAAGCGCGTTGCAGTCTCGCACCTTTGCCACGATATACAGGAAAGCCAGAACCGGCTATTTTCACTCCCAATTCCAGATCAAACAATGGATAGGTTTTCGCCAACTCCCAATGTGGCAATGCCTTTTCTCCCATCTCCGGTAGTGGCGCGTCCCACTTTTGATAGACTTCGTTGTCTTCTTCTGTATTGCCGCTCGGTACACGCTCGTGTGGGACATTGGGAAGTTGTAAAAGTGCTTGCTCTAGCTCGCCTTCGATCCGGTGCAACTGATCTTGTAGCGTCTGTACTTCCACTTTTTGAGTAGTGACTTGTTGCTTCATTTCTTCCGCCTCTGCTCGCTTCCCTTCCTTGTACAAACCACCTATCGCTTTGGACAACTTGTTCATTTCTGCTTTCAAGGTGTCACTGCTGTGCTGTGTATTTTTTCGTTGTTCATCCAACTCCAGTACGCGATCGACTAGGGCGAGTTGTTCGTCCGGTAGATGGCGTTTTCGTAGTCCGGCAACTGTTTTTTCTCTATGATCGCGAATATCGTTTACGAGTAGCATAATTTTCTGATGATTTGACATCCCAGTAACTTATTCCAATTTATTGGAAGCTGTCGGGAGAAGAACTAGTAAGATAGTGTCATCAATTTATTGGTTATTCGGTTTTTCAATAATGATTTGAAAAATTGGCTGTAAAATTACGTTTTCTGTGAGAACCATAGCGTAATTGAAGTAGTAAATAGTTCCTATCAAGAGATATTTTTTTGTTAAACTCAGACAAAATGTGAAATAAACAAATTTACATTGTTGAGCAACAGATGAAGTAGATACGTAATGCAGATAGTGACCTTTCGTCTATTTCTCAACATTCGGAATGTGAATTTTTTATTGAAATCAGAACAGACTACTCAACAATCTTGAAAAAAAAGCGTTAATAAAATTCATACAAGTGTGCGCAATTCGATATTTCGATATATATTTGCGGCGCACTAAATGATATTGCACATTGCTCACAGGCATTTTTCACATCAATATCAAATCAGCTTCGCCAATTATTTCCCACGACTTTTCCGTCAAGTGACATTTCTTAAACCAATAGCCGTTTAGGCACTCACTTTGGACTAAGACAGCGAAACAATTATTTTTCATTCTATTTCTATTCAAACAAAGACATTCTGTACTCAAACGGAATAGGCACGATACCTGTACACCTACAGTTCGTTTCTTCCATCATAAGCATTCACATTCAACTTATTCGACTAATAAGCTCATCTAAATTTTCACAAACCCACTTTCTATTTTCGACAGATAATAAAGTATATATAAAACAACTATGTTAGACATAATGCAACTGAACGATATGCTCGTTCCAGAACTCAAAGAACTGGCAGAGCGTATGGAGTTAAAAGGCTACAAAAAGCTCAATAAACAAGATCTGATCTTCAAGATTTTGGATCACCAAGCGACGATGGGTGACGATCAAGACTTTTCTAAAAAAGAAGATCAACCTGCGCCACAAGCAAAAGCAAAAACCGCCAAAGACAATACCGATAACAAAGAGGAACAAGGCGAAGACAACAAGCCAAGAGGTAGGGGTCGCACGACTAACAAATCTCGCTCTCGCAAACCAGATAACTCAAATGACGCCGAAAGCGACAATAACGAAGTAACAGATAACGAGGACAACCGCAGCAACAACAACGGTCGTCAGCGCAACAACCGTCGCTCCAATAACAACAACGATTCTAACAACGGTCGTCAAAACAACAACCGACGTCAGCATGATAATAACCGCCAAAACGATAACAGCCACTCAGACAACAAATCCAAGCCACAACGCGAACAAAAGCCACAAAAGCCGAAGTTTGATATTGAGCTAGATGGCATTATCGAGGGAGAAGGTATCCTAGAAATGATGCCGGATGGCTATGGCTTCTTGCGTTCTTCAGACTACAATTATCTGACTTCACCGGATGATATTTATGTATCTCCTTCTCAGATTAAACTGTTTGGTTTGCGTACCGGCGATACCGTCAAAGGAGCGATTCGTCCGCCGAAAGAAGGCGAGAAATACTTTGCTTTGCTTCGCGTCAGCAAAATCAACGGACTTGATCCGAAAGACATCCGTGAACGCGTGCCGTTTGATTATTTAACGCCGCTTTTCCCGGAGGAGAAGTTCAATTTGACGAGTTCACCGACAGGTCGTGACTTTTCGGCACGCATCATTGATTTATTCTCGCCTATCGGTAAAGGACAACGTGGATTGATCGTCGCACAACCAAAAACTGGTAAGACTTTCTTGTTAAAAGATGTCGCCAATTCGATAGCCAGAAATCATCCTGAAACTTATTTGATCGTGCTTTTGGTCGATGAGCGTCCGGAGGAGGTCACAGATATGAAGCGCAGTGTAAAAGCGGAAGTCGTCGCCTCTACTTTCGATGAGCCAGCAGATAATCACGTACGCGTCGCGAATATCGTACTTGAAAAAGCAAAACGCCTAGTCGAGTGTGGTCACGATGTTTGTATTTTGTTAGATTCCATTACGCGTCTAGCTCGTGCTTACAACACCGTTGCACCTGCTAGTGGTAAGGTGCTTTCAGGTGGTGTCGAAGCCAATGCGTTGCATAAGCCGAAAAAGTTCTTCGGTGCAGCACGTAATGTGGAAAATGGTGGCTCACTGACCATTTTGGCAACTGCCTTGATCGACACTGGTTCTCGTATGGATCAGGTCATCTTTGAAGAGTTCAAAGGAACTGGTAACATGGAACTACAATTGGATCGTCAGTTAGCGAACAAGCGTTTGTATCCAGCAGTCGATTTGACACGTTCCAGTACGCGTCGCGAAGACATTCTATTGGACAAAGATACTTTGCAGCGTATGTTTATCTTACGCAACTATATCGCCGATATGAAGCCAGACGAAGCGATGGAGTTCTTGCGCAAGAATATGTTACATACGTCTAGCAACGAAGAGTTCTTGAGCTCTATGAATGGGTAAATTTTGAGCGATTAGCTAATAGCCTTTAGCGGTTAGCTACTTCCGCTATATCATAGATTCCTACTAAAAGCGGTGAAGATCAAAATGATGTTCACCGCTTTTGTTTTTTACTTAGCTTTGTGCTTTTCATATTGAAAAAGGAAAGCTAAGAAGACTTCGATTTGCTAACAGCTAACAGCTAACAGCCTACACATGAAAGTTCTAGTCCTCGACAATTACGATAGTTTTACTTATAATCTCGTCCAATATATTCAAGAGATATTGGGATATGACGTCGATGTATTTCGGAATGACCAAATCAGTCTGGAAGCCGTTGATGAGTATGATGTGATTATCTTATCACCGGGTCCGGGTTTGCCGGAAGCAGCTGGCATCATGCCAGAGTTGATTCAGCAGTATGCACCAAAAAAGAAAATTTTTGGCGTGTGTTTGGGTTTGCAAGCCATTGGTGAAGCTTTTGGTGGCTCACTGCACAATCTGGATGATGTCCTGCACGGTATAGAAACGCCTATCGTCATTAAAGATGAAGCGGAAACGCTTTTCCAAGATCTACCACAAAGTTTTATCGGTGGACGCTACCATTCTTGGGTTGTCGAAAAAGAAAGCTTGCCGGAGGAACTAATCGTCACTGCAGAAGATGAGCGCGGTTTTATTATGGGAATGCGACATAAAGAGTATGATGTACGTGGCGTACAATTTCACCCCGAATCTATTATGACAGAACACGGTAAACAGATGTTGCGAAACTATTTAGCGTATTGTCAGGCAAATAACTAAAGTAGTATCGGTCGCACTATCGAGAGATGTAGTTATTGGGAGATTCAATACACTTAGCGTTTGTCTAATCTCCTATGGCAGATTAGACTTGCAGGACACTACCTAGCCCTGTAAGTAGTGTTAGCAATTTCAACTTACACAGACATATTCTTGTGTGGGAAGTGGCTTTCAGAGTTGGTAGAAAAGTATTGGTGTCAATGAATTGATGGTGATAATAGGCAAGTGTAAAACAAGAAGTTATTAATCATAAATAACTTTAATGTTGTTGTACTTCTTGATTTCTTTTGCTAAGTATACATCTCTGTTGCTGACCATCTTTCTGAGAATACCCTTTTCTATCTTTTGAGTCTTATTTTTACTCAATTTAGCTGTGCCTGATTTATTACTAGATTGCTGGGAACTCATATCTATATATTAATGTGTTTGTCGACAAAAGCAGCGTAGTAGATCATCTGCTCTTCCCATTTTTTTCTTTTTTCTTCGTCAAATGTCATTTGTGAGTCAGAGTCGACCGCAAGTATAGCAATTATTTTTGACTGTTTATTGTTATAAATTGGGATAGCAGAGCAAAAACGCACATTTCCCAACTTTGATTGCTGTGCCTTAGTCATAAAATAGTTATTGGAAGTTAAATCGAAGTCTACACAAAGCGCCTCCTCTGCATATGCCTTACCGATCAATCCTTCAGCTTCATTCTTCCTTACTTCAAATTGTAGATTCCGATAGTGAAACGTATCCGAGATTCCTTCCAAATGAATTAGTTTCAGTGTAACGCTTTTGTTTATTTGTTTGTTCCACCATCCTATTATCCCACCTTCTGGCTTGAAAATTCTAGTGCTGAACTCAGAATTTCGCTCTTTGATAGACTCTTTTAAGTGCTTAAAATGATTCTCTTTATTATAAGCCAAAAGATCATTGAAAATAGAGAACTGCGCGGATGTTTTATTTTTCAATTTAGCATATTGAATAGGAATCCATAGCCCTGAAACGGCAATACCAGTGAAAAAAAGCCACGTTTGGAAGAGATCCATATTGATCTCTTCGGAAACAATGTCTTGATCAATTAAGAACTGCAATGGCACTTTATTTTTACCAATAAAAATCAGAAGACTTGTTACAAAACTAAATAGCAGAATTCGTACATACTCTTTCATGTGCAATTATAGATTGAGCGTTATACTACAGAATTAGAATCTCTTCAAGTTTGACGCGTAGTGTTAGAAGTATGAAAACATCAGTTTTTAATGGTGTCAGTTACACTTTGTCAATGGATATTATGAGGATTGAACAAAAGAACATTACCGTATAAACTGAACAAATATAATCGAAGTGTTGAAAATCTTCTCTTACCTCTGCGACACTACCCACAACCCCAAAAACGTCAACACGCCATTCAATGCCAAAGTCAAAAAACCTAAAGTCACGCCCATCGAAGTCAAATATTGATCCAATAAGTAAGTGGCAACTGGTGCGACGATACAAATGACCGGCACAAGGAGCGGCTGCACAATCCGACGATTGGTGAACATCCCAAAGCTGAACAAACCAAGTAGCGGTCCATAAGTATAGGTCGCGAATGTAAAGAGGTTGTTGATGACCGAATCGTTATTCAAAGACTTGAAGCCGATGATGACGGCAAGCAAAAGAATGGAAAATCCGACATGAACAACTAGGCGAGTGCGCTGCTTCTCTTGCTCGCTCCGGTTTTGTGTCCCAAAGTTCAAGAAATCCACACAAAACGAGGTCGTCAATGCCGTCAAAGCAGAATCCGCACTAGAGTAAGCTGCCGCGATCAATCCCAGAACAAAAGCAATCCCAATGACAGGCGACAAATGCTGCAACGCCAAAGTCGGGTACAACTGATCGGTACGCGCCGGAATCGCAAGCCCTATTTGGTCAGCATATAAGTAAAGTAGTGCGCCGAGCATCAAAAACAGTAGATTGACGAAGACCAAAACAATGCTCAACGTGAACATATTCTTCTGCGCATCTCGCAAATTACGGCAGCTTAAATTTTTCTGCATCATATCTTGATCTAGCCCTGTCATCACGATTGTAATCAAAGCACCACCCAAAAATTGTTTGACAAAATTATTGGGATCTGACCAGCCTTCATCAAAGAAAAACATCCTCGAATACTCACTTTCTTGCACGATACCGACTAGCCCAAAAAAGTTGGTGTCAAATGCATTCCCGATGGCAAAAATAGTCAGTATGACCGCACCCAACATACACAAAGTCTGCAACGTATCTGTCCAAACAATCGTCCGAATGCCGCCACGATAGGTATAAATCCAAATCAATAGAATCGTCAAAAATACGGTCAGCCAAAACGGCACACCATAGGCATCCATCACAAACTTTTGCAAGACAATCGCCACCAGAAATAATCTAAAAGATGCACCAATGACACGCGACAACAAGAAAAATGCCGCTCCCGTCTTATAAGAAGAGACACCTAAACGATTGCCGAGATAGGTGTAAATAGACGTTAAATTCATGCGGTAATATATCGGCAGCAACACCAAAGCAATCACTGCATAGCCCAATACATATCCAAATACTAGCTGCATGTACGAAAAGAAAACATTCGGACGAACAGTTGCTTTTCCTGTCAGCATTTCCATCAACTCCGGCGTCGCACCTACCGCTCCCGGGACAGAGATAAACGTCACACCTGACAATGAGGCACCGATCATCCCAAAAGCCACGACAAACCATGGCGACTGTCGCCCACCGACGAAAAAGTCGTCGCTATCTGCTTTTCGGCTGGTCAAATAGGAGATCAGAATCAAGAGTAGAAAGTAGCCTCCGACGAGTGTCAGGATGAGAGCTGGCGTAAGTTGATTCATAATGTTTCGAGTCGTCTGTTTAGGAGGCTAAAACTACAATATTCAGTCATAATGTCACTTATTTGTCTACAATTATGCATCCTGACAAGATATTCGGCGAGTAAAGCGTTTCCTATATTGTTTAATAGTAATATGAAGATAAGCTAGCAGTAAATTTAAGATAAGTGCTAATTGGGCGTTTTTTGCCGCTGCCACTCCATTCTGTATAAGTAAGGCAATCGTTTTCGCATCATTATGCGAACCTATACAAACAAAACTACTCTTTCCTATCCAAATAATACAGATATGATTAGTGCAACTCACTAATCAAACGAC
>JBCDHX010000032.1:0-45684 GCA_038749535.1 Bacteroidota bacterium | reverse complement strand
TATTTGAATTGGACAACTTTCGTGTCCGCCTTGGAGTATATCTTCTGTCAAGTTGGCAGGGAATTCAATATCCTCTTTAAAAATCAACTAGCGGAAAATATTTAAACTCAGATACTTACCAAGTTCAATAATGAAGTACGTAAGTAGAAACTAAATTATTTTGAGGCTAATCGAGGCGAAAAGCACAGTCCTAGCGGTAGCTAAGGCGAGCATTTTCAACGAAGAGTTGCTTCAAAAGGATCGGTTTATATACGTAATTTGTTTTTGAAATTGGTATTACAATTTTACATAGATGAAAACAGCATTAATCACCGGGATCACCGGACAAGATGGTGCCTATCTGGCAGAACTATTGCTAGAAAAAGGCTACATGGTACATGGTCTGAAAAGACGTATTTCTTTGTTCAATACAGCTCGTATCGACCACCTATATCAAGACCCACATGAGCAAGATGTCCGCTTCAAGTTGCACTTCGGCGACCTGACGGACTCTGCCAACTTGATTCGACTGATTCAAGAAATACAGCCCGATGAAATCTATAACCTAGCCGCCATGTCTCATGTCAAAGTTAGCTTTGATATGCCGGAATATACCGCAAATGCAGATGGCATCGGTACACTGCGGATATTAGAAGCAGTGCGGATGCTAGGGCTAGTCGAAAAGACCAAAATTTATCAAGCGTCTACCTCAGAACTGTATGGTCTGGTACAAGAAGTGCCGCAGTCGGAAACCACACCTTTCTATCCACGCTCGCCTTATGCGGTCGCCAAAATGTACGCTTATTGGATTACAGTCAACTATCGCGAAGCGTACAATATGTTCGCCTGCAATGGTATCCTGTTCAACCACGAGTCGCCTTTGCGTGGGGAAACTTTTGTGACTCGAAAGATCACGCGAGCCGTCGCTAAAATCGGATTGGGTTTACAGGACAAGTTGTTCTTGGGCAATATGGATGCTCGTCGTGATTGGGGACACGCCAAAGACTATGTAGAAGCCATGTGGCGCATCCTACAACAAGATACACCCGAAGACTTTGTGATCGCAACCGGGAAGACGACTTCTGTTCGCGATTTTGTGCGGATGGCATTTAAAGAAATCGGCGTGATGCTTCGCTTTGAAGGTGAGAAAGAGGCAGAGGTAGGCATCGTAGAAAGCTCGACCCATCCTGACTATCAGGTGCTAGTCGGCAAAGAAGTCGTCGCTGTTGATACACGCTACTATCGACCTACGGAGGTAGAATTGTTGATCGGTGATCCGACGAAATCAAAAGAGAAACTGGGCTGGCAACCGAAGTACGATCTACAAATGTTAGTCAGCGAAATGGTACAGGCAGATATCGAATTGTTCCGCCGCGATCAGTTGCTGAAAGATGCCGGATTTGTAATCAGGAATGAATTTGAATAAATTATAACTCATGACCTATAATCCATAATCCATAATCCATAATCCATGAATAAAGAAGACAAAATATACGTCGCCGGACATCGTGGTATGGTGGGTTCAGCGATTGTACGAAAGCTAAAAGCAGAAGGCTTTCACAACATTGTGACGCGCACTTCCAAAGAAGTAGATCTGCGCAATCAGTTGGTGGTCAATGACTTCTTTGCAGAGGAGCGACCGGAATATGTATTTCTGGCAGCAGCAAAAGTAGGGGGCATTTTAGCGAATAATTCCTATCGGGGAGAGTTTCTCTACGACAATCTGATGATACAGACCAATGTCATTCATGCGGCACATCAGAATGAAGTTCAGAAGTTGTTATTTTTGGGGTCTTCTTGCATTTATCCAAAGTTGGCAGAGCAGCCACTGAAAGAAACGGCGTTGTTGACGGGCGAATTGGAGCATACCAACGAACCTTATGCCATTGCTAAAATAGCTGGTATCAAACTTTGTGACGCTTACAGAGACCAATATGGCTGCAACTATATTTCCGCCATGCCCACCAATTTGTATGGTCCGAATGACAACTATGATTTACAAAAATCACACGTCCTGCCGGCACTGATTCGCAAGTTTCATGAAGCGAAGAAAAATGACTCAGCTAGTGTCACGATCTGGGGAACAGGCACACCTAAGCGCGAATTTTTGCACGTCGATGATCTGGCAGATGCCTGTTTTTATCTGATGCGAACCTATAACGAAGCTGGACTCGTCAATATCGGGGTAGGGGAGGACGTAGCAATCAAAGACTTGGCGATGCTGATTAAAGAAATCGTTGGTTTTGAGGGCGATTTGGAACATGACCTAAGCAAGCCGGACGGTACACCGCGTAAACTGATGGATGTATCGAAGTTGGCTAGTGTGGGTTGGACAGCTCGAATTGGGTTGAAAGAGGGGATTCGGCAGGTGTACGAAGATTTGGAAAGTGCTGACTGGTATTAATTAGACTTATAATCAGTAAACAACTCATTCTATGTACAAGCTAGATCGAAATGTGTTCAATAAAGGAAAAGTAGATCAACTTTCTTTTAAACAAGCCGATTATTGGAAGGGAAAAAGCTTTAAGGAAAGGCTATCTGCTGCTTTATTCCTGATAGCGCAGGTTTATAAATTTCCTTCAGATGAATTTCCTACTCTTGATAAAACGAAGTTTTCCATGCGCAAAAGAGAGAGCAATGGCTGAATTGAACTTACCAATTGACTTTAAAGAATTTATTCAGGCTTTGAATGATGCTGAAGTAGAATATATGTTAGTGGGAGGCTACGCGGTGGTCTATCACGGATATCTGAGAACTACTGGCGATATAGATATATGGGTAAATAGAACAAGTAAGAACTACAGTCGCTTAGTAATCGCCTTTTCAAGTTTTGGAATGCCAGTTTTTGACATGACTGCTTCTAACTTTTTAGATATTAAACAATTCGATGTGTTCACATTTGGTGTGCCTCCAATTGCAATTGATGTTATGACTCAAGTTAAAGGATTGGATTTTGATGAGGTGTTTGATAAGAGGATTGTAGAGTCAATGAGCGAGAAAGAAGAATTTTTTATCAATGTCATTCCTTATGATGCTTTGATTCAAGCAAAAAAAGCAGCAGGTAGAAATAAAGATTTGGGTGATATTGATTACTTGACAAATAAGGAATTGAAATAGCACAGGAAACTTCAAAAGCACAACTATCGTAAAGGTATTCTTACACATCATATTATGACAGCTTCTATCCTTTTCAAAAATGGCATATTGACAAAACGATATGCCATTTTCAGTTTTTGCTTAATCGTATTTGGTACAGCACAAGCACAACTCACCAACATCCCACTCAACCAGTCTTTCCGCGACTTCTTCGCGACGCCGTTGGTACATCAACAACATAGCGCGGTGCAGCCCTACAATCCTTTTGCTGCCCGAGAGATTGTCGATTCTATTCAAAATAGCTATGCGATAGAGAATGGATTTACGCAAACTTGGTTTGGGCGAAAACTGCTGAACGAACACATGGCGGATGTCAAAGGCGAAGACTATCAGTTCATCTTCAATCCACTTTTTGACTTGCGACTAGGCAGTAGCGACGATCAAGATCGGCTGCTGTTTCGCAATACGCGAGGCGTGCAAGTGGGAGCGAGTTTGGGAGATAATATTTTGATTTATTCTGATTTCTATGAAAATCTGAGTCGCTATCCTGACTTTATCAATAACTTCATTGTGCAAAACGGAGTTGTCCCGGGACAAGGCGATCCAAAACCAAGCGGAGAAGCACAAGACTATGCTTATGTCACCGGACATATTGATTTTCGACCGAATAAATTCATGAACTTTCGCTTCGGCAACGGCAAAAACTTCATCGGAGACGGCTATCGCTCGCTGTTGCTTTCTGACAATGCGTTCAATTATCCATTTCTGCGGGTGATGACCTCCTTTTGGAAAATCCAATACACAAATTTATTCACTCAAATGAACGACCTCAATGTCATCGATCCCAATACCGGGGCATACGGACGTAAGTACGTCACGGCACACCATCTTTCCGCAGCCATAGGCAAGCGACTGACATTGTCATTATACGAAGCCATCACGTATCAAGACACGGCTGGCACACGCGGCTATGAATTATCTTACTTGAATCCATTCATTCTATATCGTCCCGTCGAATTTGCATTAGGTTCTCGTGGTGGCAATGTCATCATCGCAGGTGGATTGAAATATCAAATCAATGATAATACTTACATCTATGGTCAGGGTTTGCTGGACGAGTTGTTATTCTCAGAATTTTTCAGTGGCAACGGCTGGTGGGCGACCAAATTTGGACTGCAAGGTGGTTTCAAAACATTTCCGAAAAAGCTACCCGGTTTGATGGTGCAATCTGAGTTCAATGCTGTCCGTCCTTATACGTATGGACATTCGACACCTACGCAAAACTACGCCCATTATAGTCAAGCACTTGCGCATCCACTCGGTGGCAATTTCATAGAATCAGCCAATATCCTGCGCTATTTCAAAAATCGCTATTTCTTTGAAGGTATCTTGACTTATGCAGTGCAGGGCAGAGATTTTGAAGATACACACTGGGGTTCAGATTTATATATCAGCTCTAGAGAAGTAGAACAAAAGCAAGGCAACCGATGGCTACAAGGCAATAGAACGACGACTTTGACCTCGCAACTCACTCTTGGCTACATCGTCAATCCGAATACCAACTGGCGATTGCAAGCTTCTTATCTTTACCGTTCCATTTCGCCGGAGACAGAAACAAGTACGCTACGCAACGATCAGACGCATTACTTTCAGTTTGGGATCGTAACGGCTATTGGGAATCAGTATTTGGATTTCTAAGCATGAAAAAATGCTTTCTATGAGCTTTTCTTTTCATCGCACTGCTCGTGCATCAAGACTGTCAATTTCGCGAATGCTGGCAATCCTCGACTAATCGTAGCAGCGACTACTTTTCCATTCTTGAATCTGGCTACCTTGGCGATGTCGTCATACGTCCAGCTCTTATCTTTCTTCATTTGCCGGAAGCGATCTGCCCATTCCTTCCTGATTTTCTGCTGCATGGTTTTCTGAAAGTATTGCCACTGCTCTTCTGACATCTTTCCTTCTTTATAGTGCATCAGTCGTACAAATTCGAGCGTCACTTCCCGTTCTGAAAAATGAGGATGATTGTTTTTGATCCATCGTCAGGTCTAACGAATACTGAAGTCTGTTAAGTCCAAAGCGATTTTAAGTCGTTTCTCATGAGGCATCTGCGAAATAATTTTTATGTGTAATGCAGCAGCCTCTTTGCTAATATTACCATTTTACCCCAATATTCCATACGTATCTAGTTTTAATGTGTGGACCCAACTATTGATATATGACATGTCTAGTTCTTCATCTAAAAGGAGAAAATTTAAGTCATGCAATTGTTTTTTGCTGTGGCATATATCGCACCATTTAATATTAGAGTATCGTCTTCCAACTCAGTCGGAGACGATGCGACTTTATACACACATATTCCTGCACCTAAAACCTAAATCCTTCATTTTTCGTTTCTTTGCAGCACTAAAAAAATAAGGGCAACGCATGAATGATTTATTGAGTAAGTTGGAAGCCATTACAGATCGCTATCGAGTGCTGGAAGAGCAGCTCGCTGACCCAGAGGTAGTCAGCGATATGAAGAAATATACAGAACTGAGCAAGGAGTACAAAAAACTGCAAGAATTTGTCGAAGCGCATGACGCTTACAAAGACATTTTAGATAATCAGGCGACTGCCCAAGAAATGCTCAACGACAAAGACCCCGATATGCGCGAGATGGCAGAAATGGAGCTGGAAGAGCTCAATCCCAAACGCGAAGAATGGGAGGAAAAAATCAAAGTGATGCTCATCCCGAAAGATCCGGAAGACGAGCGAGATGTGATTTTTGAAATACGTTCGGGTGCAGGCGGAGACGAAGCAAGTATTTTTGCAGGGGACTTGTACAAAATGTATTCGCGCTACTTCGAGGCGCAAGGCTGGAAAACAGAAGTCGTGAGTGTGACTGAAGGAACTGTCGGCGGCTACAGCAAGCTCCTATTGGAAGTCAATGGTACGGATGTCTACGGCAAACTGAAATTTGAGTCCGGCGCACATCGCGTACAACGTGTCCCCAAAACAGAATCGCAAGGACGCGTCCACACCTCAGCAGCGACCGTCGTCGTTATGCCAAAACTAGAAGTAGAAGACATCGACATCAATACGGCAGACTTAAAAATTGATACATTTCGAGCAAGCGGGGCAGGTGGTCAGCACGTCAACAAAACAGAATCCGCTGTCCGTATCACGCACTTACCGACTGGCGTCGTCTCCGAAAGTCAAGATGGTCGCTCGCAACACAAAAATAAAGAAATCGCCATGCAGCGATTGTATCAAAAAATACAAGATAAGCAGCGCGCGGAGTACCAAAATACAGTCTCTTCTGCCCGAAAATCGCTCGTCGGTTCTGGTGATCGTTCCGACAAAATTCGGACATACAACTATCCACAGAATCGCGTCACCGACCATCGTATTAACTTGACGCTCTATAGCCTAGATAAAATCGTGGAAGGTGATATCGAAGGGATATTGGAAGCACTACAAATGGCGGAGAATGCTAATAAGATGCAGGGAGAGGAAAATTAAGGAGAATTTGGAGAGCTGCGAGAGAGCGAAGTATGACTTTGAAATTCATCTTTCAATAATGGAAACCAATTATAACCAAAGCGTATGACTTTAGTCATTCGTGATAGGAAATCATAATTCAGCAAAACATTTGAAAAAAATAACACTACGTCCCGGAAAAGAAATGCCTGTCAAACGGCTACATCCTTGGATTTTCTCTGGCGCTATCAAGAAGAAAGCGAAAGGACTGGTAGAGGGCGATTGGGTGGAAGTGTATAGCGCGAGTCAAGAATTGTTGGCAACGGGTCACTATCACGATAGCAGCATAGCGGTGCGGGTATTGCAATTCGGACAAATTGAAGATAAAGAACAATTTTGGCAGCAGCGCATACAAAATGCGGTCGATTATCGTCGGCAACTAGACATTCCCAATGCGATAACCAACTGCTATCGACTCATTCATGCAGAAGGTGATGGTCTGCCGGGTTTGATTGTTGATGTGTACAATGGCGTGGCAGTGGTGCAATGTCATTCTATCGGGATGCAGCGAGATACTGAATTGATTGTCAAGGCATTGCAAACTGTTCTAGGCGACCAACTGAAAGCGATTTATAGCAAAAGTAAAGCGACCTTACCCAAAATAGCAACGACTGCTGACAGCGATGGTTACCTCTGGCAGACAGCAGAACCGGTCGTCGCAATCGAGAACGATCATCAGTTTTTCGTAGATTGGGAAAGTGGTCAGAAGACAGGATTTTTTCTCGATCAGCGCGACAATCGACAACTTTTGGCTCAATATGTTGCAGGGAAAAGCGTCTTGAATGCTTTTTGCTATTCCGGTGGTTTTTCTGTTTACGCTTTGAAAGCCGGAGCACGTCAAGTGGATTCTGTAGATATTTCTGCCAGAGCGATGGCATGGACAGACAAAAATATCACTCTCAATGGCGATTTCGATAATCACAACAGCATCACCGCTGATGTGATGCAATTCTTGAAAACGGCGCATACTTATGAGATTATTGTCATCGATCCACCTGCCTTTGCCAAAAACATCCGCAAACGTCATGCTGCTGTACAAGGCTACAAACGCCTGAATACTTTGGCGATGAAAAAGGTCGCACCCGGTGGTTTGCTCTTTACCTTTTCCTGCTCTCAAGTTGTCGATCGTCAGTTGTTTGAAGATACGGTCACTGCTGCTGCTTTAGAAGTTGGTCGGTCGGTGCGCATCTTACATTATGTATCTCAAGCGCCAGATCATCCCGTCAATTTATACCATAAAGAGAGTAGTTATCTCAAAGGATTGGTGTTGCAGATGAGCTAGTATTTTTTGTCAAATGGAAACGTATCACAAATAGTAGCCTTTCGGCTATTTCTTAACATCAAGACTGTAAATTTTTTATTGAACTCAGACTAAAGCTCAAACACATACAAATTTACTTTCCTACCCAACCAACCTTTCAGGCGAGAAATCGTACTCTTATGTAACAAATAGATCGTCTAAAACTATAACACGATCCCGATTTTAGCGTTTAAGCAGTATCGTCCTTCCCATTTCCGAGCTATTTTTCTACGGCATAAACTATTGCGTCAAGCATACACTCAAGCAAGTACACAAACGTCAAAAAGTAACTTGTTTATTCACCTTCGGCTTATGTGATAAGTCGTTCAAAACACCATTTTCATGAGAAGTATGTTTTGTTTTGTACTGTTAAGTGCAGTGCTATTTTCTGCCTGCGACAAAGATGTAGGTAGTTTGACGGTAACTTACACCAAAGCGATTGCCATTTATGATGATCTAGCAGAGATCCGCGCCACGCCTTTAGTTGAAGCGGCTCGCACGGTAGAGAATCCCGGTAAAATATTCGTAGGCGAAGACTTCTTACTCATCGGAGAAGAAGGAAAAGGCATCCATGTGGTCGATAACAGAGACCCCCGAAATCCTACGCCGCTTCACTTCTTGAATATTCCAGACAGCCGAGAGTTTTACGTACATGAGCAGACGATCTATGCAGAAAGTATGTACGATGTCGTCAAAATCAATATCGAAAATATCGACCAAGCTGTGCTCGAAAGCCGTGCTGAGTTTGCATTAGCAGATCAGATCAATGGCGAGAACGGAGAGGTGTTGGTCGGATTTGAGTATGAAGAAGTTACGGAAACGTTGGATGCCAATAGTGATGTCCACAACGTTTGGAAAGACGATCAAAGAACCTACTACTTTGATTATCAGCAGAATATCATTCCACCATCTACATTGCCCTCTTCTTTTGTGGGGACGAGTAGTGGACAAATCGGCACCGCCAATCGTATAGCTTATGCTGCCGATCATGTCTATGTCGTAGGACTGACGACGATGACTACCTTACGTGACAATGGCGCGCTAGAATGGACATCCAGTCAGCGACTAGGCGGCGATATAGAAACGGTCTATCCATACGAAGACAAACTATTCGTGGGGACGCGACAGTCCATGATGATTTTTGAGCTAAACGATCCCGCCAATCCTACTTTGACCTCTACTTTCTTTCACGGTACAGGCTGTGATCCAGTCTATCCTGAAGGTGATTTGGCGTATGTAACTTTGCGCACAGGTGATGTCAATGACTGCCCCGGCAATGTTAATGCTTTGGTCGTAGTCGATGTTAGCAACATTCGTCAGCCTGAGCAGGTGAAGGAAATCGAGATGATTAGTCCATTTGGATTATCGAAAGTGAATGACCGACTATATGTGGGAGAAGGTAAGAATGGATTGAAAATATTTGATTTAGATAATCCGCGTGATCCTCAATTGCTAGCGTATATCGAAGACATCGAAGCTTATGATATTATTGCAGGTGTTCATCACAGCAATTTGGTGTTGATCGCCGGTCTGGAGGGATTGACTTATTATGAAATAGAAGGAACAACACTCACTTTACTGAGCGAGTTCTTGTATTAGATACCTATACCAATTTCAAAAACAAATTACATATATAAACCGATTCTTTTGACGCTATCCTTCGTTGAAAGTGCTCGCCTTAGCTACGGCTAGGACTGTGCTTTTCGTCTCGACTAGCCCCAAAATAATCTAGTTTCTATTTACGTACTTCATTATTGAATTTGGTATTACGACATAATACTCCAATTTTTTGGAAGGAGTAATGAAATCACCTGACATTTTGATGAGGCTATGTTCTAATTTAGAGCGTAGCTTTTTTTATGTCCGTTTGTACGTAATCATGGACGTTTCATGACCGTAAGTAGTCAATTCACCTATAAAGAATTTATATATTTGCCGCTCGAAAAAAATCCTACCTATAACTACACAAGCAGAATAAACAATTTTTGCTCTACTAAGCGATCAACTACCTATGTCTATATTTACAGCACAGTCTGAAACTTTTCTCAAAAAATACCTCAATAATCACTCACCAACTGGATTCGAATCTTCGGGGCAACAGATTTGGATAGACTACCTCAAGGAATACATAGATAATTGGGAATCAGATGCTTACGGCACTGCCTATGGCATTATCAATCCCGGAAAAGACTTCAAAGTCGTCATTGAAGCGCATGCGGATGAGATCTCTTGGTTTGTCAATCACATCACAGATAAGGGCTTTATTCATGTGGTGCGCAATGGTGGTTCTGATCCGCTCATCGCCCCTTCCAAGCGCGTACACGTCCATACTGCAGATGGCATGGTCAAAGGTGTATTTGGGTTTCCTGCCATCCATGTGCGTGATGCAGAAAGCAAAATTCAAGCGAAAACGCATACCATATTCATAGATGTAGGCGCGAGTAGTAAACAAGAAGTGCTCGATATGGGCATCCATGCCGGATGTGTCGCGACTTTCGACGATGAGATAGACGTACTCAATGATAAATGGTATGTTGGACGCGCTTTGGACAATCGCATGGGGGGATTTTGTATCGCTCAGGTAGCACGATTGATCAAAGAGCAAAACATCGACTTACCTTACTCTCTTTACATCGTCAATTCTGTTCAGGAGGAAGTGGGTCTACGTGGTGCAGAAATGATCGCTAATACCATTGCTCCTGACTTAGCTATCATTACGGATGTGACGCACGATACCGGTACGCCCATGATGAATGCCAAAAAACAAGGGGACATCAAGGGGGGCGAAGGCCCGAGTATTACTTACGCGCCTGCCATCCATTACAAACTTCTCCATGAAGTCATCGCCGCTGCCGAATCGAATGAAATTCCGCTCCAGCGTGAAGCTTCTTCTCGCCGCACCGGAACGGATACGGATGCTTTTGCTTACTCCAACAAGGGCGTACCTTCTGTTTTGATCTCTTTGCCGTTGCGCTATATGCACACCACAGTGGAGATGGTGCACAAAACTGATATGGAAAATGTCTCTTTATTGATCTTAGAAACGTTGAAGCGCATACAGCCGGATAAGAACTTGTTTAAGTATCTAGTGAAGTGAGAGAAGATAAGGTGATACGTGATGTGCGATACGTGATAGCGTATAATGCTCGACTTTCAGAATAGGGTTGATACACGCACTCTATACGTTCACTTCTTATTTGGCTTCTCATGTTCCAGTTCTTCGGGCAGCAATACATTCGGCAATAGGGTAGAGCGCAAACCGCTGCGTGCGCCACCCCACCACTGATGAAAGATGCTTTTATGCGGTACTCTTTCATAATAGATGCTACCGGATTTATAGCCTTTGTCTGTGCTATTATTTTCCTTATCGATCACCAAAGCATTGGCGAGAAAAGACATCACTTTCTTAGGTTTTTCTTTTTCATCCAATAGCTGAATATTCAGGTTGTCGTAGTTGAAATATAGATCACCTGTGAGTGCGGTTTCATTGCCTTTGGCATTGATTTGTAGCTCATGAAGTGTGCCTGATTGGATGCGCATATGCGCACCTTTGCCGTATAGGTCATTGACTGTAGTCAGATCCAATTGATCTAGCTGAGCATCATAAGTATAGCCATATTCAGTATCAGTCAGGTCAAAGGTAAAATGGACGTCGAGCTGAGTTGCCTGATTGAATTGGGTTTGTACATCGGCGATGACTTGCGGATGTTGCTCGACCTGTGATGGGATATTGCTGATGTTGTAGATACTAGCGTAAAGGCGTTGAAAATCGACATTGATTTTCTGCTCTGTATCTGCGGAGAGCACTTCAATGTGCAGATCGTGATTTCGACAGAGAAGTTGGTCAATGAGGATGGGCTGTGTTGTCGTCATTAAGCGACGATGGACAAATTGATTCGGACAGTCCAAACACTCCTCCATACGTTTATCAATCCACACATTAAGCGTGGCATCATTGATCGCTAGGCTATCCATCTTTAGCTGTCGCTTATTCAACCACTTGTCTACCTTCAGTCCGTGTGCCATCAAAGATGGCACTTTCCAATCCAAACGAGACTGCCGAAATGAATGCTGAAACCGCCAATCGTACTTATCGTGAAGCGGTTGCAGATGCAGGTCTGTAATCACCAATTCTCCTGTGCGTGTATCGGCATCAAACTGCTCAAACTGCCAGGCATAGTCACCTTTGTCCGGCGTCCAGACTGTATTGGTAGTGCTGATGGTAAAGTGCTGAAAATGAAGGTCCTCTGATGTATATTTTAATGCTTCTAAGTGCAAGGCAAGCTGCTCCGTTTTGACCGTCCACTCTTGCTTTCGATTGTATTCCAGGTTAATGTCCTCAAAGAAAATATCTTGTACGCTGAAAGACTGAAACAGGGAATTAAAAATCGTTTGGTTGTTGCTTTTCTCTTCTCCAATGTTCCGATAGACCACACCAACAAGGCTATCCACAGCTACTTTCTGTAGTCGGAGACTTTTTCTCCAGATCAATGGCAGCCACTTGATCCCATCTACTTTTGCTGCACCGCAGTAGACATCAGTAGTATCAGAAGTATTGACTGCTTCGATATAGTGTGCATTTTTAAGGGCAAAAGTCTTCTCTAAAATATCAATTTCGAGTTCATCATAAGTCAATCCATCTATTTCAGTTAGCTTTTGCTGAAGTCGTTTGCCGAGCAAATAAGAGCCGATAGCCCCTGCCAAAACAATAGCTAGCACTGCAATCAGCACATACATCAATGGGCGACGATAAGATGGAGGCAACTGAAATGCCATACGTTACTTGTTTGGGAACAGAACAATCAATTCGTGTACATTGTGCTCTACATGAAAATACAAGATAACCCATAACCCATAACCTATAACCCATGACTATCTATCCACTTCCTGAAATCTTCATGATAAATCGCATCTTGTTTGGTTCGCTCCCAAGCATCACGAAACGCTTTTTTTGTCATTGCAAATTCGATGCCTGCCTTCCAATTGTCCCAGATGCGCTTTTCGATATAGCCGTTGTTCCAAAGTTCATATTCCTCGCTGCATAAGTTGAAATAAATGCGCATATGCTTGAGGGTTGTTTTGCGCTTTTCCTCGCTCAAGACATCATAGTCAAAATCATCATCGATAATATCCTCCGGCAGATGTAGCATGATTTGCTGATAGCGTTTGGTATAGTCGGCGAAGAAGTTGAGTTTGAGCTGGTCGTTGAAGATTTGAAGCTGACGACGATTATAAAATATCGTAATCATCAAACCAACAATGGTGACCACCAATAGTAGGGTTTGTATCCAGTCTGCTGCATTCATATCATCAAATGAAAAAGTGAAATACTAAAGTTAGGAAAATGTATGAAATAGCAAATTGAGGATATTAATTTTTGTATTTAATCAGTTGATAATCAATTATTTAACGGCTAATTGAAGTCCCTAATGCAATTGTGAAAAACGAACACCTTTTACACCCTTTGTGTTATTAATGTGCATCCCAAAGCCTTTCACATCATCCACATTTATTTAGAAATATAAACATTCATGCGCGAACAGTTATCACAAGCTTTAGATAAATTACTAGAAAAGTTAAATGGTTGGTTTGACCAGATTGTACTCTTATTACCCAATTTATTGATTGCTGGTATCGTACTGGGTATTTCTGTTCTTTTGGCGAGATATGTACATCGCTACGTCAACAAACTGACCAATAGATTTACGAATAATGCTACGATCAGTAGTGTTATGTCGAGCGTAGCCACTGCCGTTTTTGTGTTGTTTGCTATCTTTCTCATCCTCAGCATTCTTAATTTAGATCAGGCACTGACTTCACTATTAGCAGGTGCTGGTGTCGTTGGTTTAGCAGTTGGTTTGGCACTGCAAGATCCGCTCATCAACCTATTTTCAGGTGTGATGATGTCGGTACGTGATTTATTCAATCTGGGTGATCTAGTGGAGACCAATGATTATTTCGGTAAAATCAAAAAAATCGATTTGCGCTCTACCCGTATCGAGCTACCAACAGGTGAACTAGTGACGATGCCCAATAAAGATGTATTGCAGTCGCCTTTGAAAAATTTCACAGCTTCAGGCAAAAGACGTGTCATCATCGAATGTGGTGTTTCTTATGGCGACGATTTAGAAAAAGTGAAACAAATCACAAGACAAACACTCAGTAAACTTACCGAGCAGCCAGAAGACAAGATAGAGTTTTACTATACCGCTTTTGGCGATAGTTCCATCAATTTTCTCACACGCTACTGGCTCAATAAAACAGAACAACCTGATTTTCTCCAAGCCAGAAGTGAAGCTATGATGGCGATCAAACAAGCTTTTGATAAGAATGATATTATGATTCCTTTCCCAATCCGCACATTGGATTTTGGCATCAAAGGTGGTGAGAAATTGAACAGTATGTTGAGTCAGCGCTTTGCCGATCAACAGAATGGTCAAGAAAATGACCACGCTGTCGCGGAGGAACAAAATAATTAGAGATGAACAAGATTAGAATAGGGATTGTCGGATTGCTGACCATATTTTTGGTGGCTTGCGACAATTCAACAGATAAGGCAGTAGCGGTTGATGATTATACTATAGATACGGAGAAAGCAGAAGCCATTCCGAAGGAAATCTATGAACAGGAAACGGCATTGAGTCAAGATAATATCACCTACGCCATAGATGACTACGATGAGCGATTGCGGCTGATGGAAGAGGAAGTCCTGTCGATGATACCAGCAGATCGACACAGTTTTGAGGCGACCAATAGGCGGCTTCGCCTGAGTTTAGATACACTGAAATCAGCTACTGCTTATCCCAATGGCACCATGCCGACTGATGATACAGAAAGACAACAGATAGAGCGGATTTTGCAGCAGTTAGCGAGTGAGATTCGTGATTTGTAGTCTGAATTAATTAGTTGGTTAAGAACAGTTTACGATCCATTTAATGGATTGAACATTAAAATTATACTGGAATGAACGCATCATATATAGAAGCTATATCTAAGCTAATTCAAATGCACTTGGATAGCTCAAACACTTACCAAAAAGTCATTCACGATATTGATTTTGAGGAGTTGAGTAATTTTTTTGCTGACTTTCATAAGAAGCATAAAGTCTTTGCAGACCGCTTGCAACAAGATCACAAGGATATCTCATTAGAGGAGATCGTAGAATACGCACCCATCAGCAAGCGAGAAGATGAATTATTTATCGCTGCACGTGAAAACGACGAGTTCAAAGTCTATCAAGTCTGCCTGGACAACGAGCGTCATATCATGAAATGCTATGAAGATGCGCTGACCACAGAAGACAATGCGCAAGAAGGATTTCAGAAAAACCTAGATACCATAGCCACCATTGTACGCCGACTAGAGCGTGCAAAGATGGTGCCAGCCGTCAAAAACGTACTTGTCGATTTATAGGATAAGTTGAGTTTTTCCACTAGAGAGATACACAAATTAGGGATGTGGTAATCCCGATAGAAATAAAACTGAGATTATGATTAGTAGAGAACAGATAAACAAAGTTATGGAGCACGAAGGTTATCCAAGTGTATCCATCTATATTCCCACATTTAGAGTAGGGCAGGAGCAAGAAGACAGGATTCGATTCAAGAATGGTATCCAACAAGCGCAAAACGAACTAGAGAACAGTGGTATGGAACGTGCCGATGCTTTGAGTTTTTTGGCAAAAGGTCATGAACTGATAGATGACGATGAGTTTTGGCGATACCAACAAGAAGGACTGGCAGTATTCATCGGCAAAAACTTCTTTGCACAGTATCGCTTGCCTATCCATTTCAAGCAGCATACAAGTGTCGATCAGCATTTTTACATCCGCCCGTTGATGTCTCTATTTACGGAGGAGACAGACTTCTATTTGTTGGCACTGAGCCAAAATGAAGTACGATTTTTCAAAGGCAATCGCCACAGTATACAAGCTGTTGATGTCAGCGAACACGTGCCAGAGAACATGGAGAAAGCACTCATGCTCGATCCAGACTCTTCTCTACAGATGCACGGTTCGGATATGCCAGGTGGTGCGATCTATCATGGTCATGGCGGCGGTAGAGACAAAATGGACGGTTATCTGAAAGAGTATTTTGCCATCGTAGATCGTGGATTGCGTGAGTTCTTGGATGACGAGACCATCCCGATGATACTAGCTACTGTTGATGTCAATGCGTCACTTTATCAGGATGTAGCGAAGTACAATCACCTCTTGGAAAAGTATGTAGCTGGCAGCCCTGAAGACATGAGCCCACAGCAGTTGCATGAGTCCGCTTGGGAAACAATGGACGGTCATGTACACACCAATCAAAATAACTTTCGAGAAAAATTCGGTAGTTATCTAGCGGACAATCGTGCATCCACCTCAGCTACGGACATCATTGCGAGTGCCGTGGAAGGTAAGGTAGAGTCTGTATTCATTGATAAAGAAGCGGAACTTTATGGTACATACGATGCCGACCTACATAAAGTAGAAATACACCAAGAGCGACAAGACAACAGCCAAAATTTATTGGAGTTCTTAGCACGCCGTGTCTTCGCAGCAGATGGAAAAGTTTTCAATCTATCGAAAGAAGAATTTCCTCATCAAGACGCAGACATGAATGCGATTTATAGATTTTAAGCAAGAATAGAACAAAAATAAAAGGCTCGTATTTCGATTGGGATACGAGCCTTTTTTTGTTTCAGAGCAGTTGTGTAGGGATAGAATGACTATTCCTCCTCCAAGAGTCCCTCAAAATAACTGACAAACTCCTCAATTGTCATCGTCCCAATATCACCCTCGCCTTGCTTGCGGACAGCGACACTATGAGCCTCTACTTCTTTCTCGCCTACGATGAGCATGAAAGGAATTTTATTGACCTCAGTATCTCGGATTTTTCGTCCGATGGATTCTGTTCGGTTGTCAATCGTGCCTGTAATATCATGCTTCGCCAGTGCTTTTTTGACCTTTTCCGCATAGTCGTTGTACTGATCGCTGATCGGTAGAATCGCAAACTGCTCCGGCGTGAGCCACAATGGAAACTTACCACCTGTATGCTCTATCAAAATACTCATAAATCGTTCCAGCGACCCAAATGGCGCACGGTGAATCATAACCGGACGATGCGGCTGATTGTCAGAACCGATATACTCCAACTCAAAGCGATCTGGCAAGTTATAATCGACCTGAATCGTCCCTAGTTGCCAAGAACGACCCAACGCATCTTTGACCATGAAGTCCAGTTTTGGACCATAAAAAGCAGCTTCGCCTAGCTCTGTCGTGGTCTGCATATCCACTTCTTTAGTCGCTTCGATGATCGCTTGCTCTGCTTTATCCCAGTTTTCTTTTGAGCCGATATATTTTGTTGAATTGTCAGGATCGCGGAGAGAAATTTGAGCGGTGAAGTCATCAAAACCCATCTTACTCAAAATCGCCGTCGTCAAGTCCAACACATTCAAAAACTCATCTTTCAACTGATCTGGTGTACAGAAAATATGGGCATCATCTTGCGTGAAACCGCGTACACGAGACAGTCCATGCAGCTCTCCACTTTGCTCGTAACGATAAACCGTCCCAAATTCCGCAATGCGCAATGGCAGATCGCGGTAGGAGCGTGGCTTGTACGCATAAATCTCGCAGTGATGCGGACAATTCATTGGTTTTAGCAAAAATTCCTCATCTTTTCGAGGCGTTTTGATGGGCTGAAAACTATCCTCTCCGTATTTTTCATAGTGACCCGAAGTGACATACAACTCTTTCTTTCCAATATGAGGCGTCGTCACCATTTGATAGCCGCGTTTTTCTTGCTCAGCTTTCAAAAAGTTCATCAATCGCTCCCGGATTGCATTTCCTTTGGGCAACCAAATCGGCAAACCTGAACCGACCCGCTCCGAAAACATAAATAGCTCCAGCTCTTGTCCCAACTTTCGATGATCGCGCTTTTTCGCCTCTTCCATCATCTGCAAGTATTCCTTCAACTCTTTTTGCTTTGGAAAAGTGATACCATATATACGTGTCATCATGGTATTTTTCTCGTCGCCACGCCAGTACGCGCCAGCTACATTCGTCAGTTTGACGGCTTTGATACTGCCAGTGCTCGGCAAGTGAGGACCGCGACAGAGATCAGTGAAGTTGCCTTGCGTATAAAAAGTGATGCTGCCATCTTCCAGCTCGTCGATCAGTTCCAGCTTGTACTCATCACCTTTTTCTTGAAAATAGCTCAACGCCTCTGCTTTGCTTACTTCTTTACGCTCATAAGTGTTTTTCTGGCGCGCCAGCTCCAGCATCTTCTGCTCTATTTTTGGCAAGTCATTGACAGACAAAGTCTTATTTTCTCCCAAATCAACATCGTAGTAAAAACCACGATCTATTGCCGGCCCAATCCCAAATTTTACACCCGGATACAGCGCTTCTAATGCTTCCGCCAGTAAGTGAGCAGAAGAGTGCCAAAAGGTGTTTTTTCCTTCGTTGTCATTCCAAGTCAGGAGTTTTACGCTTGCATCTTGTTCTATCGGGCGATTGGCATCGCGTACTTCGCCATTGACTTCGGCGGCTAGTACATTTCTTGCTAAACCTTCGCTGATGGATTTAGCGACATCCATCGCGGAAGCGCCTTTTGGGTAAGTGCGTTGGCTGCCGTCTGGGAGTTGTATTTTTATTTCGCTCATTGTCTAATATTTCTTTTGCCTTTGATGAGTTTACTTTATCTGTAGAAAGTTTAGCTAAGAGTAAAAATCAGAATCATGAATTGTATTCGATTTGGCTCATAGCTAAAAGCTAGTAGCTCACTGCTCTAAAGAGCCGCAAATTTATCCATTCAATGCCAAAGCACCACATCAAAGTTCCACAAATTAGTAGCTTTCGCCTATCTTCGTCGTGTTCAAATAGGGATTTGACGAATAAATAAAACTTACATCGTCAAAATCGCTTCTATTAAGGGAGAATAAGTGCTCATTCTATTAACTAACAAAAATTAGCATAAACATCATGGGAAAAAGCATAGGATTACTCGTTGCCATTGGTTTGGGGTTGTTGTTTGTCATCAGTGGCTGCGGCAGCTACAACAATTTGGTAGATAAAGACGAAGATGTAGAAAAAGCTTGGGGGCAAGTCGAAACGCAGTATCAGCGAAGAGCAGACTTAGTGCCACAGTTAGTAGCCACGGTGAAAGGTGCGGCAGATTTTGAGAAATCGACCATCACAGCAGTGACGGAAGCTCGCTCCAATGCCACTTCCATTAAAATCGACCCGAGTAATATCACACCTGAACAATTGAAACAATTTCAGCAAGCACAAGCTGGACTGACTTCTTCTCTGAGTCGATTGCTAGCTACTTTTGAGCGTTATCCAGAGCTAAAAGCGACGGATAATTTTAAAGATTTGCAGACTGAGCTGGCAGGTACAGAAAACCGCATTGCAGTGGCAAGAAGGGACTTCAACGAAGCCGTGACGACTTACAACAAATCTGTCCGCCGTTTCCCGGCAGCCATCTACGCGAGTATTTTCGGATTTGATAGACGTCCACAGTTTGAGTCGGATGCCGGAGCGGAGGATGCGCCGGAGATTGATTTTGATTTTAGTGAATGATAAATTGTAGAACTGTTAAATTGTTGAATTGTACCAAGCTGACATTGACAATTCAACAGTTAGCCGAAGGCGTTCAGTTCAACAGTTTAACAAATACCTATGATAGACTTTTTCACACAAGCCGAAGGCGATCAGATCATCGCAGCCATCCGACAAGCGGAGCTGAATAGTAGTGGCGAAATCCGAGTGCATATAGAAGCGGACTGTAAAGGAGAGATCGTTCATGCCGCAAAGAAGACCTTCAAGCGACTCAGTATGCACAAAACGCAGGCACGAAATGGCGTACTGTTTTTTCTGGCACCAGAACGAAAAGAATTTGCTGTCTTAGGCGATGAAGGAATCGATGAGGTCGTGCCGACTGATTTTTGGGATGAGGTGCGTGATATTTTACAGACGCATTTTCGAGATAGTGACTACCTGAATGGACTCACATTGGGTATCAATCGAGTAGGCGAAAAATTGAAATCATATTTTCCTTATCAGAGCGATGATGAAAATGAGCTACCGGATGAGATTTCTTACGGGTAGATGAAATATTAGACTCTCTTCAATTGAGAAGAATGTAGATGAAGAAATTACCATTGACATATCAAAAAGCATTTATTGGGCTCATTTTTGTGCTACTGACCCTTGGTGTAGTAGCTCAAAAAGCGATTCCTCCCAAACCCTATCAGCTCGTCAATGACTATGTAGGTGCATTGAGTGGACCTGAGAAACGGGCGTTGGAGCAAAAGCTCGTCGCCTATAATGACTCCACGTCTACGCAGATTGCAGTGGTCATTGACAATTCTCTGGAAGGAGAAGATGCTTTTGATTATACGGTCAGGCTGGCAAGAGCTTGGGGGATCGGGCAAGGCGAAACGGATAATGGTATTCTCATTTATATCGCTTTAGCAGATCGGCAATTGCGTATACAGACTGGCTACGGCGCGGAGGGTTTCTTGCCTGATGCTCTCGCTAGACGTATCATCGATCAAATCATTGCTCCGGCTTTCCGACAACAACAATATTATACTGGACTAGATCGTGCGACAGATGCCATTATCCAACTGGCTGCCGGAGAGTACACAGCCGACGACCTAGAGCGCGGTGGCGATGACAGTGCGTTTCCATTATTTTTCGTTTTTCTCATCATTTTCCTCATCTTCTTTCTCGCCAATCGTGGCGGCGGCGATGATGACGATGATGGCGGCTACTATCGTGGCGGTCGTTACAATCGTGGTCGCGGTGGCGGCTGGGTTATTCTACCCGGTGGCGGTGGTGGCGGAAGCTGGACTGGTGGCGGCGGTGGTTTCGGCGGTGGCGGATTCGGTGGATTTGGCGGCGGTGGTTTTGGTGGTGGCGGTGCTGGAGGAAGCTGGTAAGTCACGCACCGAACTCCTTAGAAGTCATCAAGGTTATGAGAATAATAAATCTTATTTTCTAAACCCTTGATGAATAACTATGATGAGGAAGCTATCTACTATCGCAATACTAATCCTGTTTTTATTTCCAACCTTTTTTGATGGGACAAGTAGAAAATCGACTCTCCATAGGACCGCGTCTGGGTGTTAATTTCTCTAGTGTCGATTTGGAAGGTACAGCATCTAACACTGGACTCGTAGCTGGACTTACTTCTACTTATAGTATCAATGAGCGTTTCGGTCTGACTATCGACCTGCTTTATTCTGCTGAAGGATACCAACTATTTGCCAATGAGATCGAAGTCAATTATTTTAGTCTGCCCATCTTATACAATGCTTTTTTTGGACAGTTAGGTGAAAAATTTAGACCTAAGATCTATATAGGTGTCGCACCTAACGTTTTACTACAAGCGGATGTAAACGATAATGATTTGAAAGATCAATTTGAATCATTCGGAATAGATGGTATGGTAGGATTAGGGTTCAATTATCGACTAGCTAATCGGATTTGGTTGAATACTGATTTGCGTGGTGCCCTGGGTTTGATAGCCGTTCAAAAATTACCGGAGGAACTAAAATCCAGAAAACTACAGTTAAGTGTAGGTATCGCATACGGATTGTAAAAAACGAACCACCGCTCACATGAAGCCACTCAACCGAAAAAACTACGGTTCTATACCTCATCTGTCTACTAGCAAGCTAGGCGAGAAGGACTATATGGCGAATGAAGGGCATGAGCGCATTTTGACACAACAAAAAAGAGATCGCCACGACCATATTTTAGTCTTCGAGAAATATGACGGTTCTAATGTCGGTATCGCCAAAAAGAATGGTATTATCTATGCCTTGACACGAAGTGGCTATGAAGCACGCACCAGTCCATATGCTCAGCATCATCTGTTTGCAGATTGGGTGGAATCGCGTCGTTCTCTCTTCGATAATCTACTTCAGGAAGGCGAGCGTATCACAGGTGAATGGCTAGCGCAAGCCCACGGACTCATCTACACCATCCGGCAAGAACCGATTGTCTTCTTCGATCACTTCAATGCCAAAAATGAACGGCAGCCTTTCGAGCGATTGCAACAGATGAATGTGCCATTGCCTCGACTATTACATGAAGGTGATCCTATCCCCGTCAATGATCTGCTTCCTATTTTGAATCAAAAGACACCTACTATTTACGCCCAAGAGAATCCCGAAGGGATGGTCTACCGAGTAGAGCGAAAAGGCGTGGTTGATTTTCTGGCGAAATGGGTGCGACCGGACTTTGAGCCGGGGCAATATTGTATAGGTCTGGCGGAGGAGGAGTTGATTTGGAATGAGGTGGTGAAGTGAGTTGAGACAGCGAAATGATTGATCGCTTCCTATTTTAAAAGCGAGGTCGGATTTATCTCAATCCACACCTACCTGTGTTCCCCAACGATTCGATATCTTCCACATCACTACTCAAGAATGACCGAAGTACGGGTGTACACATCGCCCAAAATAATGTTTGTCACAACCTCCGAAAAACCGTATCTTTATCCTTCCTACCATCGGTAGCATTTCGGGAATGATGAAACAATGAGTTATAAGTTTTGACTAATCTGAATGAGCTTATTCTGTGTTGTAAAAGAAGTCGCTTAACTCGTTAAACTCCTTCTCTCACGCCTTGACTAATCTCATCTATTTTTACCCAAAACAATACAAGTCACTCTTTCATCATCCCACAGCAGCAAGAAAGAAAAGTGTCGTTTTGTATTGTTGAATCAAGTTGAATAAATGTTACCAGTTTCACCTGCAAATTTAGTCAAGGTAGAAGTCGTTTTACCACTAGCGATTTCTAAATTATACACGTACTACGTGCCTGAAGAATGGGTGTCGCGGATTCAGTTTGGCGTGCGCGTAGAGGTCGTTTTCGGAAAAAACAAAGTCTATGCTGCCATCGTCGTCAATGCCATCAAAGAGCATGAACAAGTCAGCCGACAGGTCAAACCCATCTTAGAAATATTGGACGATGAACCTATCATCACTCAAGATCAGTACAAACTATGGCAATGGATGAGCGACTACTACTGCTGCACCATAGGCGAAGTGATGAGTGCTGCTCTCCCCGCCAATCTCAAAATCAGCAGCGAAACACAGATTACACTAGGTCCACTCTATGATGGAAATATGAAAGGCTTGAGTGACAAGGAGTTCATCGTGATGGAAGCCTTACGCGAAAATGGCGTCCTGACCACTCACCAAATCCGTGATCTACTAGAACGAAAAACAGTCAATAAACTCCTAAAAGGCTTACTCGACAAAAAGCTCATTTACCTCAAAGAAGACCTTCAGCGAAAATACAAACCCAAAGTCATCAAATGTGTCCGACTGACACCTGAGTATCAAGCCGAAGGTGCGATGGTAAAAGCCTTTGAACTGACTCGAAAGTCAGAAAAGCAGACAGCTACTTTGATGGCACTTTTACAGCTATCTCGCACCCAAGATCATCCGGTACGCCGCAAGGATTTGACAAAAATGACAGAGCGTGCCGATGCTGCTTCTATCGCTGCTTTGGTCAAAAAAGAAGTAATCGAAGTGTATGACTTGGCGATCAGTCGCATCGAGTCTTATGATGCTGATCTGGTAGAAACAAATGCCCTTTCTGCTCAACAAGAACGTGCTTTAGCAGACATCGAAGCGGCATTTGAAAAACAGCGTGTTGTTCTGCTCAAAGGTGTCACTGGAAGTGGAAAAACACGCGTGTATACAGAGCTCATTCAGCGTGCAATAGAGCGCGGTGAGCAAGTATTATATCTATTGCCAGAAATCGCGTTGACCACTCAAATTGTCCATCGCTTACAGAAGATATTTGGCGATCAAATAGCGGTCTACCACTCCAAACTAAGCAACAACGAGCGCGTAGAACTGTGGAAAGAAGTGCAAGTCGGGAAGCCTGTGATATTGGCGGCACGCTCGGGTGTTTTCCTGCCTTTTCAAAACCTGCAACTCATCATCGTCGATGAGGAGCACGATCCTTCTTTCAAACAGAACGATCCCAATCCGCGCTATCAAGGTCGCGACACAGCGGTTTATCTAGCGACTATTCACGACGCCAAGGTCTTGCTCGGCACAGCTACTCCTTCTATAGAATCTTATCAAAATGTAGTGTGGAAAAAGTATGGTTTGGTCGAAATGAAAGAGCGATTCGGAGGAATCAGTCTGCCGGACATTCACATCATCGACTTGAAGGAAGCGACGCAGAAAAAGCTGATGCAGTCCATCTTTAGCATGGAGATGATTCAGGAGTTGAAAGAGGCATTGGCGAAAGGAGATCAAATCATTCTGTTTCAAAATAGGAGAGGATACGCGCCCGTGCTGCATTGTCAGACCTGTGGCTGGCATCAAGAGTGCCTGAACTGCGATGTGAGTCTGACTTATCACAAATTTCATGATCGACTGAAGTGCCATTATTGTGGATTTGGGATGAGTATTCCTGAGGCTTGTCCAGCCTGTGGTTCTGTTGCCTTACATCTGAGAGGTTTTGGGACAGAAAAAATAGAAGACGAACTCAAGATCTATCTGCCTGACGCCAATATTGCGCGGATGGATTTAGATACCGCACGTACCAAAAATGCTCTGCTTCGACTCATCAATGATTTTGAAGAAAAGCGCATCGATATTCTCGTGGGGACGCAAATGGTGACCAAAGGTCTGGACTTTGAGAATGTCGGTATTGTCGGGATTTTGAGTGCCGATCAGTTGCTACAGTTCCCGGACTTCCGCGCCAGCGAGCGCGCCTATCAGCTGATGACTCAAGTCAGTGGTCGCGCCGGACGCCGCAAAAAACAAGGTAAAGTCCTCATCCAAACTTACAATCCAGCACATCCGGTCATCCGCGAAGTCATTGACAACGACTTCGATCACTTTTTTAGCCGTGAGATCACCGAACGTCAGCAGTTTGGTTATCCACCTTTCATTCGGCTTATCAAAATCACCCTCAAGCACAAAAAACCGGACACCCTCAATCAAGCGGCTCGGGTGTATGAACACGTCCTGAAAAAGAAACTCGGTAGTTGGGTCATCGGACCAGCGATTCCTTATGTCAGCCGCGTCCGCAGCTACTACTTGCTCGATTTTGTCATCAAGTTAGAGCGAGACGCCAAGAAGGTGCGCTATGCAAAAGAAAGTATAGAACTGGCGACTAGGGAGATGAAGAAGACGCCAAATTGCTCCGGAGTGCGAGTAGGCGTGGATGTAGATCCGATGTAGCAGTTTTAAACCTGCTTTAGCAAGCAGATCAAACAAAAAACCGCTATGCAGTGATACATAGCGGTCGAAATTTTGTAAGATTTAAAAGGTAATGATCTTGGGACGTCTTAGTTTGAGTTCAATAAAGATTGCTATTTCTTAGTGTTGAGAAATAATCGAATTGGCTACTATTTGCAATACGTTTCCAATCCGCTTATCTCTCAACAATAGCAATCAATTTATTTCACATTACTTAGTCAGTAACATCTGCTTGGTTGCTATAATCTTGCCATCGATAACCAAAGTATAGAAGTAATTGCCATTTTGTAGAGTAGTGGCGTCTACTTCTAGTTGTCCTTCGCCTACGGCGTTGATCGCTACAGTTATGATGACTGTTCCGGTAGCATTTGTGATGCGTAGTTGAGCATTGGTGCTTTCTTCAGGGATGAAGTAATTGATGACTGTTTTGCCCTCGAACGGATTGGGAGCATTTTGTGACAAGCGCGCTTCGTTGATGTTATCATTTTTAGCGCCTTCTAAAGTGACAGACTGACCGGAACGCAATGCGGAAATCATAGCTTTCAACTCTGCCATTTCTGCTTTTAGCTCGTCCATTTCTGAGCGGAGGGTTTCGTTTTCTGCTGTTTTTTCATTCAGCTCTTGCACCGCACCGATCAAGACCGGAACAAGCGCGACATAATTGACTGCTTTCAGATTATCTACTTCTTGTAGTTCTTCACTCTTCGCCGTGTCGTTATCTTTTCCACCTTTATCCAGACGATTCGTTTTGACCAGCTCAGGGAAGACTTCCTCCACTTCTTGTGCGATCAATCCGATCTGTGGTTCGCTTGGTAGATTCAAGTAAGCGAATTTTTCATTGTTGTAGTCGTAGTCGTATCGTTTTGGTTGCAACTGCATCAATTGCTCCAAAGCACCATCTAGCTGCTCAATATTTTGCTTCAAGCGTCGATCTGAATTGACGAAATTTCCTCCCGAAGCCAAAGCATCTCCAAAGACGGTAAATTGATAGACATCACTAGCTGTTTCAAATTTAGAGATCAAAGTAGATGTTCCAAATTCATCATTGGCATTTTCTGCACTCCGAATTTCTAAATCAGCACTACTATTCAAACGGATTTGAAAATCAGATTCTCCTACTGAACCTGAGCCTTCATCTACAAATTTGACAGATGCATCGCCATTGCCTATTAATTTAATATTGGCAAATCCGCCCAACTTTTGACCAAAAATAGCTACATTATCTGTTAACGTGCTTTCGTTAGCGAGTACATGCAACTTCGCAGTAGGATTCGTAATACCCAAACCTACATCACCACCATCCGTGCCGGCTGCGATGGTCACTTTTTGGGTCGTATTTAAGTTGAGATTGAGCCCATCAGCAATGGCGTCGATTTCATTACCATCTAGGTACATACTTTGAGCGGTATTTGTTCTAGTTTGAATGCGTAGGGCAGCCGTTGTGCCATCGGCTTCATCTCCGATGACGTGTAGCTTAGTACTAGGAGAAAGTGTACCTATACCTACACCTCCGTCTGTATTGAAAGCATTATCGACTAAACTAACGTTCCCACCATAGTAATTGAGGTACAGAATGCTGCCATCCGATCCATTTCTTGCCTGAAGTTCGTTATTGTCAAAGGACAAGTACAGGTTATTAGGGTTACCTATCCATGCGTAGCCACCCGCTTGAGAGTTTGTGTTGGCACTTCCTTTTAAGACTTGCAACCCGGGCTGCGCCAAAGCAACTTGAGTCATACAAAAGACAATGAGTAAAGTGTGAATGAAAGTTCTCATGTGTGAAAAAGATTTTATGGTTAAAATGAATGTTTCGGGTTTGCGCAACAAGGGAGAAAAAAGGAGAAGGGAGGAAAAAAGCCAGTACACCGCCCCTCTACTGGCGATGACTGGAATATTGTTTTTAATCGTGTCAAACAGGATGTTGCGTCAAATGGCTTTCATATACGTGCCACCTTTGGTCATTCGTCGGCTCTTTTTCAAATGGTGTTCTCATACTGCGCGAACGACTCGACAAATGTATAGGAAGGAAGAATTTTGCTTTGGTATATAGGTAACAAATGCTGGTAAATTGGTAACATCACAGTCTGTGAAGCCTAATTTTGCTGCATTTTTCGGATATCCGATGGAGAAGTCCCAAAATTTTTGCTGAAAGACTTAGTAAAGTGAGAAGGGTCGCGGAAGCCGACTTCATAGGCGATTTCGGAGATGTTTTTGTTGGTGGTTTTGAGTAAACGCATCGCTTCTTGTAATCGAAATCGGCGGATGTAATCTGTGGGTGTATAGCTGGTCAGTTTCTTCATCTGTCGGCTCAGATGTCCGCGACTGATCGCCAGTTCTTCGGCTAGTTCGCTTACACCAAAATTGACTTCATTCAGATATTGAGTCAGCAGTTCGTTGATCTGTTTAATGAGTTCATGCTGTGCAGCTATATCTGTTTGCTCATTTTGACTGAACAGTCGCCACTCGTCGTACTGTTTTTGTATCTGCGATTGTTCGCTAATCGCTTTTTGCAATCGAGCTTCCAAACGGTGATTTTTCTGCATCTCGACCAACAGATTTTGTTGAGCGGCGAGTTTGGCTTTCTGTTGTTGCTGACTTTTATAACCTAACCCCAGAGAAAAGCAAAGCATTTCGATCAGAATACCAATTTGCAAGAAAACACGACTACCGCCCCAATAAGCGGCATTGGGATCGGCGGCATTCATATCTTCCCAAATCGACGCCACACCACCGACGATCAACAAGAACGTACCGACTAGCACATAAGCCGCCAAAGCTGTCCGAATACGCAAGAAAACTTGAGTCATCAGAAAGCCACCGATGAGCAGCATACCGATCAATCCAATATAGTGAAAAATCTGCCCCAAAGTAGGAGCAATAGTCAAGCCGATGTAGTGCAAAATGAGCGTGACCAGCAAGAAATAGAAAAACCATCGGATGCGCTTCTGCATGGCTGGAAAGTGAGTCGGAATGTCCAAGAAACGCTCCTGAAAAAAGATATAGATCATAGGGGCGAGGTAGGAAAAAAACGTTTTGCCGTAAATGAGGGCGAGCGGCAGATAGCTGAAAGCAATATTGATGCGCGGACTGAACTCTACGGTGCGCAGTAGCAACCCAAAATTGGCGAATAAATAGGCAGCATAGTAGAGGAAAATGGTTTCTTTACTCTGCCAGTACCGACCAAAACTAAAAAAGCACAAGAAGAGTAGAATGAATAGTGTACTAGCGGAAAAGAGGGTCGATTTGAAATAGTCGCCGTATTGATCGGCGATCAGTTCATCAACTTTAGTTTGTGAAATCAGCGCTACTTTTTGGGCATCAAATTCGCCTTGTAGCGAGAGTTTAAAACGATAAGTCTGCCTTGACGTAAGTTCCAAAGGCAGCACCCGATAATCGTCCCGAAAACTACGTTGTTGTGGTAAAATGGCATAGCCATTCATCAACGTATCGATGCCCTCAATCTGGAGCTCGCTGTAGTGATTGTTGCTGGTATAAAGTGCGCCTTTGAAGTCATCTGAAGCGGTAAATGTTGTCGTCCAGATACATAGATCGGTATTTGAGCTATCTATTTGCCAATACAAGTCTGTTGCTTGCGCAGTCAGGAACTGTGGAAGACAAAACAAGAAAAGGTATAAATAGCTCGGTTTGAATTTATTTTGACACATGCAAAAAGCTCCTGTTTTTGCTTTTTACGGCTCAACATCAAAAATGCGATAAAGCGTAGGAGTCAACCAAATGAAAGACGTTAAAACTTTGAAAAGTCAGAAATGAAACAGCAATTTTACAGCCGTGAGATTGAATTTCGATCACACATATAAAATAAATTCTATTTGTATCGTTTTTAGGAACGTTCGCTATCTTTGGCGTCATTATCCAACCGATTACAGATATGAAACAATATTTACTACTTCTTGCGCTATTATTTGGGAGCGGATTAGCTCTACTTGCCCAAGACCCACATTTTGCTCAGTTTGCCAATACCCCTCATCTGACCAATCCTTCTTTAATTGGCGTCTACGAAGGCAGTGTACACGCCACTTTAGCTTACAGAGAGCAATGGGGTGTCCTCAATCAGCAGCCTTTCCGCACAGCAGCAGCTAGCATAGATTTGCGTCGTCCGGTCTTGCGACATGATTTTGTTGGTTTTGGAGTGGTGGCGATGCACGATGATTCCGGTCCTTCCAATTTCATGCAAAGTAGAGTCTATGCAGGAGGAGCCTACCTGAAAAAACTAGGTGGGAAAGGCTACAAAAGCAATGCCCAGTATCTAGTTGCCGGCGCGCAAGTCGGTGCTGGGCAAAATCGAGTAGCGACAGATGGTTTGCTTTTCTCCGATCAAATAGAAACGGGCACACCCAACGTCATCCGAGAGACACAGGAAGTATTCGGAGACAATATGACGCCCATCTTCCTCGATTTCAATGCCGGACTGATGTGGTATAGTGTATTCGATGACAACCAAAGTTTGTATGTCGGGGGTGCAGTTCATCATTTGACAACGCCGGACATCGCGCTTCTAGCCGACGAAACCGTTAATCTAGATCGCCGCTATACCGTACAGGTCGGGGGAGAAGTACCCCTCAATAGCAATGTAAGTCTACTGCCGTCCGCTATCGGCTGGCAGCAAGGACAAAGCAGAAGAATATTGGCAGGAACACATCTGCGCTACAACAGTCGTGACTGGAAGGAGATCGCGCTGCGAATAGGTGTTTGGGGCAGCATTGCCAATGAACTAGAAAGTAGCATATTGATGGATGCGACCATCGTCAGTGTCATGCTGGAAATGGAGAGACTAGACATCGGGATGAGCTACGATCTGAATACGTCTCCACTCACCCAAGTCACCAATGGGAGAGGGGCTTTCGAGCTGACAGTAGCATACAAGCAGCCTGCCAATGGGCGGAAGTTAAAAGTGGATTGTCCTAGGTTTTGATAGCAAGTAGATCAAGTGAGGAACTAATTGGAGTTGGCTTCTCATTTTAGAAAGTTCGTCGATGAAAGTAGTGTTCTTTGGATTGGGATGTTGCATGGCTTGTTGTTTTTCTTGTCGCAACGAGACCTTGCAGTCTTTCGAGCGATTGTATGTGTCTTTGCAGGACTCGGTGGCGCACTATGATAATTTGAGTGCAAAATACCTTAGCGAGATAGAGTCAGAAGAAAGGGAATACGCGCGCCGACTCGACTTAGCTATTGACAGTCAAAATGGGCAGATTGATAGTTTGATCCAGGTGATTTCTGATGAGGCAGTCAATCTCAATGATCGCACCGTTTCTACCGAATATTTGGTCGAAAATAATGCTGCCGAACATATTCGGAATGCCAACAATGACTTGCTCACACTACTTATTGCCGAACACCCAAATCGCTTTCCCACTGCTGCTCGCACCCTCATGTCGCTGATGAATGAGAACAGTAGTGGCGATGATCGCTCTTGGGCAGAACAGCGATTTTTGAATATACCTATGGCAGTCAGTCGCGCCAAATTGCAGCAGTGGAAATATCAGAACAGCAAGGCGCGGACATTGACTCTGTTGGATTTGTCAGATGCCGAAATTCGTGGCACAGAGATTTAGAACTTCACGCCAAACTTCATCAAAATACCCGAATTGATATCGCCATTTAAATAAGGCTGTGTAAAGGCTTTGATGCCCAGTAAGAAGCGATCTGATAGATCAATCGTATTTTCGATGATGATATTGAAGCCCAGAGCAGTACGTTGATCTAATGCGTAAACCGCCAGTTCTTGTCCTCCATCTCGAAATAATCCACTCACCTGAAAAGCATCCGAAATATTGCAGTAGCTCAGTCCACCACCGATCCGAAGATCATTGCGTCGTATATTTTTCAGCGGTGAAAAGAAAATATTGGCATTGCCTTGTAGGAAAGAAGCTGCTTCGAACACACCATTATTACTCCTGCCATAGCCGATATTTCCCGAGAGGGTGAAATAATCATTTAGTGTATGATTGAGTTCATTTTCCAGCATGACAGCATATAAATCACCACTACCCAAAAATGAAAATCCAATGCCCAAACGCAAATCAGTTTCAGACTGAGCCAACATTGTGGTAGAAGCTAGGGTAATGAATGCGCAGAAATAAATCAATCGGTATATCATAATTTTATGTTTTTTTACTGAACGATGCCACCTACAGCATGAATATAAATCGTCAGAAAATAATCATACTTTCAGACCTTTTTGTTGAGACATCGAAGGAAATCACCAGAATAAACTGCGCCCATCAGCATATTTGCTATCGTCATTAAACTATCAAAGTCCTTACAAAAGCTGACTTACTCCCAATAAAACACTATATTTACTCAGCCTTACCGCCATTTATTGGGCTAGCAATCTAATACAACCAAATTTAATTTATCCACTTTCCTAACCATATTTTGGTAGCTCCATTCCTGCCATTTATTATTTCACAATTAGCACGTCAAAGCAAATTTCAGTGAAGATTTTGATTTGGTGATTAGATACTCGATACCATTTAGTGATTGACAAAAAATAAACTTTCGATTTTGGGGTCAGCCATTATTTCTATCTCGATAGCTATCGTGAATTAAAATGAACCACTTAGTTATAGAAATGACTGACAGATCGAAAGATTATATTTTTTGTGTTTCTTAGTCATTCAGTTTAATGGATAACTAATTGATTATTGTTCAAAATTTTAAACACTCTATATCTATGTCAACGAATACAATCAACCGTCGTTCTTGGTTTCGTCAAGCCGGACTAGTGAGTGCCGGACTAGCTACTGCACCTGCACTCTTTGGAAAAGCCACACCCGAAGGACAGACCTGGTATGAGGGCGTCCGTTCTTGGGAACATCTGCCTACCTTCAAACCGGCTATGGCAGAGATGAAAGCTCGTCTACTTGCCAACGAAAATGCTTATGGTCCTTCGCCTATGGCAAAACTTGCGATTATGGAGTCTGTGAGCAAGGGCAATCGCTATGGACATGGCGAAGCACAGAAGCTAAAAGCAATGTTGGCGGAAAAAGAAGGTGTGACACCAGAGCACATCATTTTAGGACCTGGCTCTACCGATATATTGGAGAAGACTGCCATCGCTTACTTCGTCAATGGCGGAAACATCGTCGCTGCCGATCCGGCTTATATGTCGATCATCAAAACTGCTCAGTCATTTGGCGCGAAATATAAAAGTGTGCCATTGAAAGACGACTGGTCGCATGATCTCAAAGGTATGGCTGCTGCGATAGATGGAGATACAAAGCTGATTTATGTCTGTAATCCGAACAATCCGACTGGAACACTGACCGACAGCAAAGCACTCTACGAGTTCTGCAAAACAGCTTCCAAAAAAGCACCAGTTTTTGTGGATGAAGCTTATTTGGAGTTCATGCCAGAAGAAGATCAGCACTCCATGGTCGAGCTGATACAGGAAGGGGAAAATGTCATCGTGGCGCGTACGTTTTCTAAGATTCATGGTATGGCAGGCTTGCGACTAGGTTATGGTGTTGCTCAACCGGAAACCCTAGAAAAAATCCGTAAGATGGTGCGCACCACTATGGGACTGAATATCACTTCACTCATCGGCGGTATGGCAAGCTTGCGAGACGAAGACTTCATCAAAAACTGTCGAAAGTGGAATAAGGAAGCTCGCGAATATACTTTTGAGCAACTAAAATCAATGGGTTACGATCCTTTGACGTCTCATACTAGCTTTATTCTTTTCCCATTGGCTAATGCCACAAATGGAGAGCTATTCTTAGAAAAGATGTTCGGAGAAGGCGTAGGCGTTCGCTTCTTTGAGGTCTTCGATGAGCCATATTGTCGTGTCAGTATGGGTACAATGGACGAAATGAAACTATTTGTCGATGCTTTTCAGAAAGTAGTCGGCTAAGGATAAATGCAAGGCATCCATCTGATGCGGATGTCTTGCATTTTACGTCACTTCACATCATTGGATGTGATCCATATTAAGATTAGATAGATCTCATTAGCATATATGTATTTTTCAAGGACATATAATTTGTTATGAGAGCTATCTAAAATCTAACGTCTATTATCTCCTCTACTAATCACCCTCATTCACTTCGATTAAAAAACACCACAGATGAATCCTGCGATTCAAAAGACCCTGACACTGGTTCTCCTCATTCTCATTGGCTATTTTCTCAAATCTAAAATTACCTCCAAAGAGCAACGAAAAGGCATCAAAACGCTCATCCTGAGTGTCGCTCTGCCCGCCATGATTTTTGTGGCACTCTTGAAAGTACAGATTGATCTGTCGATGTTGTATTTACCGATTGGTATCTTATTGATTAATGTGCTGCTATTTTTTATTGCCAAATGGACGGTCAGTTGGTTTGGTATCTCTCCGAATAGCGCGGACGCTAGAACCTGGCAGATGCTGATGCCTTCCTTCGCACCAGGGCTGTCATGTTTTCCTTTCCTGATGGAATACATTGGAGAAGAAAGTTTGGCATTGGCGGCGCTGACCGATGTAGGTAACAAGGTGTTTGTGCTGGTTATTCTTTACTTGATTGCGATGCGCTGGCATCAACAGACGCAGAAAAAAGAAAAAGTGTCTTCTACTGATCGTGTCAAAAGTCTATTGATTTCGATGATCAAAGAACCCGTCAATGCTGTGATTGTCGTGGCGATTGGTTTGCTGGCATTGGGTTATAACATGACCAATTTGCCCGTTTTCTTGCAAGATGGCATCGGGAGGATGAGCATGATGATGACGCCGCTGGTACTCATTTTCATAGGTATGGCGGTGCACGTCGATTGGCGGCAGTTGCGACAGATCGGGAGTTTGTTATTGTTTCGGTCAGCCTGTGCTTTTTTGATCAGTGCGCTCTTGATTTTGGCATTGCCAGTCGATACGACTTTGGCGATTCTGATTGTGGCTTTCTTGCAAAGTGCCGCTAGTTTTTGGCCGTTTGCGCATATCTCTCTGGTCACAGATGCAGAACAAGACCGAATAACCACTTTCAATCCAAGCCTGGCACTCAATGTACTGGCATTATCTCTACCACTGTCTACTGTCTTAATTCTACTGATTTGCTCGACACCGACTTTCTTTATCAATCCGGTTCATTTGCTACTCATCGCGCTACTTTTTGTCGCTTTTGCCTTTTTGCCGCGTTTGCTGAGCGTGTTGAGAGGTATCCAAAAGAAGCGTTGGTCGATGGTGAAGTAAAGCTACGGTATTTCCAAATACTTATGCGTTTGCATACTCAAATGCCATTTGGGATGCTGTAAGCAATAGTCGATGGCGAGTTGTGTATTACGGATTTGAAAGTCACCATCCATCGGCTGTAAATAGAAATAGTCAAAGTCCAAGTGCTCAAAGTCCTCCGGTAGTGCATTGACTTGCGGATAGACGAGTTTGAGTTCATGTCCTTTGGTGACGACGATGTCTGTTCCAGCTTTTGGGCTCATACAGATCCAGTCGACGCCCTTCGGCACAGCCATCGTTCCATTGGTTTCTATGGCAATTTCTATGTTCTTTTCATGAAAAGCTTCAATAAGCAGTTCATCTAGCTGCAACAACGGCTCACCACCAGTACAGACAACATAAGGGGGAGAATCGTCTCCCCAAAGCGAAGCCACTTTTTCTACCAGTGCTATTGCTGTATATTTTCCTCCATTTTCGCCATCTGTCCCCACAAAATCGGTATCACAAAACTGACAAATCGCTTTGTGCCGATCTGCTTCTCGTCCCGACCACAGATTGCAGCCCGTGAAACGACAGAAAACGGCAGGTCGCCCGGCATGATGTCCTTCTCCCTGAAGGGTATAGTATATTTCTTTGACTTTATACATAAAAGCTAGTCACTCAACATCTTTGGATAATAAAACGCCACCAATTCCGAATTATCTGTATCCAATTTACTCCACTTTCGCGTGGTAGACTCGATCTGGCAAATGCCACAAGTCGGAACATTGCTGATGATGTCTTCACTAAAATGATTGGCAAAATAAGTGAACGTCGGATTGTGACCGAATAGTAGAGCGGTATTGGCTTCGTCCGGCAATTGTCTGACGATCTCCCAAATATCGCTCTCCGTCGCTTCGTAGATATTTTCGTCGATCTCCATATCTTCCTTATCCAGATTCCACATTTCTTTGAAAAAAGTAGCTGTACTGAAGGCACGTTTCGCTGGACTCGTCACTATCATATCCGGCACGATACCTTTGTCTTTTAGGAACTGAGCCATGCGTGGTGCGTCGCGCAGCCCTCTTTTGTTGAGCGGACGGTCGATGTCGCGTAGACTGGCATTGTCCCAACTAGATTTGGCATGTCGGATACAGATTAGTGTTTTCATGATTTGAATTGAAATTGAAGCGAATGATTATCTAGAAACAAAAAGAGCGAAACTCAGGTTTGAATTTCGCTCTTCTTATATCATACTAAAGCTGAAATGAAGCTTACCAGCTCATGTCTTCTTCTGACTCGATTTCAGAGGGCTTTTCTTGAGTCGGTTGTTCCTGACCATTTTGCTCCTCTAGTCTCGCTTTTTCGTACTCCTCATGACGACGCGTAAATTCATCATAGTCGTAGTCGGGCATCAATTCTGTTTTGATGTGATCGACTGCGTCTTGTAGACTTTCCATGAAGCGATTAAAATCTTCTTTGTACAAGAAAATCTTGTGCCGCTCATAGCCGTCATTGTCAAATCGCTTAGTGCTCTCCGTCAATGTCAAATAAAAGTCTTCCCCTTTCGTTCGGCGTACATCGAAGAAATACGTTCTTCTCTTTCCAGCTCTTACTTTGTTAGAGTAAACACTCTCATACCGATTTTCCACAACCTACTGTTTTTATGAATAATTAATAGTTTACACTTTCATGCCACCGATCTCTTTTGTAGATCGACTTTTTCCTAGCCCTCGAGTCGGCGGAAAGGTAGTTGTTAGGTTAAATATAAGAGATAACGAATAGATAGCCACCTCTTACCGCACAAATGTAGAAAATTTTTTGTTTTATCCTTCTTCTCCTCCCCAAATCAGATAAAATTGCGTATTTCTTGTTAGGTCTTGCTTTATCTTTGATCGATTATTTCGCCTTTTTATTCATTGTTTGCTATGCCAAAACCTTATCTACTATCGGAAATCAATTGGAAAACGGTTCAATCTACCAGCTATCAGTTAGCCATTTTGCCGTGGGGCGCGACGGAAGCCCACAACTATCACTTGCCATACGCGACAGACAACTACCAAGTCGAGCATATCGCCAAGCGCGCCGCTGCGAAAGCTTGGGCGGTAGGTACGCCACTGATTCTGCTGCCGCTTATTCCTTTTGGGGTACAGTCCGGTCAGCTCGACATCCCACTTTGTATGCACCTCAATCCTAGCACTCAACTCGCCATTTTAAGAGATACCGTCGATACGCTCAAACGGCACGGCATCCATAAAATGGTCATCTTGAATGGACATGGTGGCAACAATTTTAAGACGATGATTCGAGAGCTGTCAGTCAGTCATCCAGAGGTCTTTGTGTGTAGTGTCGATTGGTTCAAAATAGGCGACCAATCTATGTTCTTCGAGGAGGAAGGCGATCATGCTGATGAAATGGAAACCAGTGCCATGCTACACATCCGTCCTGATCTGGTGCGACCGCTCTCAGCAGCCGGGGATGGGGCGACCAAACAGTATCGCATCAAAGGATTCAAAGACGGTTGGGCGACGGCGCAGCGACCATGGACAACCATCAGTCAAGATACTGGAACTGGCAACCCGAAGAAAGCGACCGCCGAAAAAGGCGCAGCTTATCTGGATGAGGTGGTCAAGGAACTGAGCGACTTTTTTGTGGAATTGGCGAAAAATGAATCATTATTTGTGTAATTGAAAATCTTGACCATTATTTGTTACACATAGCTACCATTATTTTGATGATATGTGACAATACTGACGATATATCAATTGATTTTGAACTTAAAAATAAGGATTTTTGCAGCCAACTTTAGATTATAAGTGGGTGAGCGCATGTAATTTCCGATTTCATGACGGCATCTTTTATGCTCATATTTCGTTAAAAAGCCTCGCCGATAACTTGTTCCGACTCCTCGGAAGGCATCGTCTGTGTTTTTCGCCCCCGATGCTCGGGACAGGCTTATCTGAACAAAAAATCTACTCAGTCAGAAAGGGAATTTATTTACCCTCAACTACTTAACGATTACAATCCTAGACCTTGAACTATAAAAGAATTGTTTTTACTGCTGACATTCTCAGAATAACGGATGGTATGAGAAGTCGGAATTTATTTGCGCAAAGTACCCATTGGCTGTATCAAATCATTCGACGTCCTTTACAATTTTCGACAGGACTGCCTATCAGTGTAGTAGAGTGGGAAACTAATTCTACTTTCGATGGCTATCAAGTGTATGATCTGCTAGGGCTGCCCGCAGCTACAGAGGGATGGGTGTCCCTTTACTATCAAGAAGAAATTCCAGATGAAGTCGTCGCTTACTTTGAGCCTTTTTTGAAGGATGCAATAGTCATCGGATTTGAGATACCGCCTTATTTCGTGAAAATCTGTACGCAATTGGGCTTGCCGTGTATCAGTATGATGTGGGATCCGATTCGCTTTTTGGACGATATATTCTTCTGCTTCAATACCAATCATCCCGAAGTATTCGCCGCCCTCCGCCCTTATCAACTTTCTGAATCTCTTATCTACCAGACAGCTGATCTTCAGCGGGCGCGGTTCATGCGAAAAAACAATCCTGTAGATATAGAGGGCGTTTTGGTTTTAGGGCAAACGCATATTGATCGTTCTTTGATTAAAGGCAATCGCTTGGTTTCTCTACACGATTTTTATCCCGAACTACAGGCACTCACCACAAAAGGAAATCTTTGGTTCAAAAAGCATCCATTTGATCTCACTTATAACGCTCATCAATCTACTTTGGAGGAGACTGGATTGAAATTGATGCCTCACAATTACAATACCTACGACCTGTTTTGTACAGAACAGATCAAGCATGTGGCTGCCATTAGCTCCGGCGCAGTCTTAGAAGCCCACTATTTTGACCAATCTGCTCAAACTTTTATGGACACCTACTATCAACACTATCAGGATTTTTCAGGGCATACTGATAGATACTGTGTCTCTGTTTTTAGCGACTTTTTGCACATTGATTTTTGGGCAACTATTCTGCGTCCTATACATCCAAGCGTCCGCACTTTGTCTGAGCGACTACCCTTTAAACCCAACAGAATGCGTCACGCCAATTGCTCATATTGGGGCTATGAAGAGCCTGCTCGGGAGCAATTGGTTTTGAATTATACGAGATAGAGGCTGCTCGTTGGTCGATATATCTCTGCTAACTTTATTTAGTCGGTCCAACCAGTTGCGCCAATTCAACCAATCTTCTTACTCCTTCTCCATCCCGGGCTGTACAATCTCATAATCCTCTGCCTGCTTCTCTTTTTCTACCATTCGCTTCACATCTGCTAGCAACGCTTTCGCATCATAGACAATGCCATCTTTAACAGTGTATTTGACACCACCGACTCGCTTGATTTCATTGGCATCGTTGAGTTTGATCGCGCCTGTGCCGTAGAGGACTTTTAGGTTTTGGAGCGGATTTTCTTCAACGAGGACGAAGTCCGCCAGTTTGCCTACTTGTACAGAACCAATGTCATCCGCCGCGCCTAAAGCTTCTGCGCCATTCAAAGTGGCAGAGCGAATGACCTCCAATGGATGAAAACCAGCTTCCCGCAGCAACTCCAACTCACGGATATACGCAAACCCATACAACTGAAAGATAAACCCAGAATCCGAACCTGCCGTCACGCGACCACCTCGATTTTTGTATTCATTGATAAAAGTCATCCAAAGCTGATAGTTTTTTCGCCAATCGACCTCCTCTTCTGTTCCCCAAAAATGCCAATACGAACCATGAGAAATACGACTCGGCAAATAGAATCGCCACAGCGAAGGCATGGTATATGTATCGTGCCATTCGGCTCTTCTTGCTCTATGTAGATCGCGGCTAGCTTCGTAAATATTGAAAGTCGGATCGATGGTGAAGTCGAGTTCTAGCAGTTCATCCATCACTTTGTTCCAATGGTCGGAATAAGGTTCGGCGGCTTGTTGCCAAAGGCGTCCAGCCTCTTTGAAGCGGTGTTGCTCATTTTGGTAATTGTAGTCGAGCGGATAGTCTTGTACGGTGCGGTCATCGAAGAGTGCTTCAGGCAGTCCATACCAATGTTCCATGCTCGTCAAGCCTGCTCTGGCAGAACTCAGCACATTCCATCGCGCTACATCCATCTGTGCATGATGGCAAGCCGAGCGCAACCCAATCTTTTTGTTTTCCTCCAAAGCGGCTGCCATGATTTCGGGCGGCGCACCGAAAAATTTGATGCCATCAGCACCATTTTTGGCATTTTGTTGTACCCAAGTGCGAGCTTCTTCGGGTGAGTTGACGCCATCTTCTGCACCTTGTCCGAAAACAGTATACGCAAAGATGCGTGGCGCAGTGATTTCATTCTTTTCGCTCCTTTCCTTTTGATCGAGTACCCAATCCAAGCCATTGCCGCAAGAAGGGTCACGGATAGCGGTGATGCCATGCGCCATCCAGAGTTTAAAGACATATTCGCCACCTACGCGCTGCCATTTACCACCAATATGTCCGTGCATATCGACGAAGCCTGGTAGCAGATACATCCCTTCGCAATTGAGTTCTTTACCGCCTTCTGCCAATTGTGGTCGGCTGGTCGAGTCAATGGGAACGCCAGGATAACCGACTACTGCGATGCGTTTAATTCTATTGTTTTCGACGACGATGTCTATCGGCCCGCGAGGTGGCGAGCCATCGCCATTGATGAGGGTGACACCTCGGATGATGAGTTGATTCCAAGGCCCTTCACCTTGAGTACGGTCGGGTGCTTTGGGGACGCCGTTGTCTTCGGTTTGAGCGAAAAGTGGGACAAGTAGAGCAATAGCTACGGAGAGGAGGAGTAATTTTTTCATACGATTGAGTTTGAGCTTTCGATGTGGCAAATTACTAAAGTCATGTCAATCTTTAGTCAGAGAGGAGGGGCAATTCACCAAAACGAAGAGTATCAACTGTGCTTTTTCAGAAGATGTTGAGCATAAGCATCTCGATAGTCAAAGTCACCAGGAAGCGTCACAACACCACTCAGACTTCTAATCAAAGGGGTGATTTCATAGTCGCCTGCCTGTTCTGATGTAAGTGCGGCTAAATAGTTTTTCACCAAACCTTCTATGCTAATTTGATGATGTGCTGCGTATCTTTCTGCTTTTTTAATGATATTTTCATCTATATTGAGTGTCAGTTGTTTTTCCATAGTAACTTGATCTATCTTTGAAATCTAATGTACTGCGCAGTAAATGAATAAACAGTCGTACTGCGAAAAAAAGCTGAAAGCTTTCACCCATGAATAGCCACCGATGCAATCGGTGGTAAAAGAACGTCAATAGACAACCGTGAAGCGGTTGAACCATTATAAATGTATTTTCTGCTCAATACACCAACGATTTTTGATTGCCTAAAGATGATGATGAGTACTCATCTATCTTTGTTCTTCCATTTAACAAACAAAACAAAATGTACAAAGCCACGCTCTCCATAATCGCCCTTTCCCTCTTACTATTCAACTGCCAATCCAACGAAACGCCCACCTACGAAAGCTACAACGACTATCCAGTCTATGACGGCAATGATTTGGGATTGACGTACTCAACTGAAAGCGCTACTTTCAAAGTGTGGTCCCCTGCTGCTGAAGCGATGGAACTGCGTCTCTATGACAACAGCCATGAAGGTGAAGCATTTAAAGTGTTGCCGATGAAGCGTGGAAAACAAGGTGTGTGGATGGTGACAGAAAATCGAGACTTAGGGGACTATTTCTACACGTTTCGTGCTCAGTTTGATGGCGAATGGAACGATGAAGTACCAGATCCTTATGCTAAAGCAGTCGGTGTCAATGGATTACGCGCACAAGTTGTCGATCTAGCAAAAACTGATCCTGAAAACTGGGCGGATGACACTCGACCGCCTCTGAAAAACTTCACTGATGTCATTTTATATGAATTGCATATCCGTGATGTGTCTGTCTCTCCTAATTCTGGGATTCAAAACAAAGGAAAGTATCTTGGTTTGATGGAAACTGGTACGAAAAGTCCTTCTGGAGAAGTGACTGGACTTGACCATATTAAAAATCTAGGGGTGACGCACGTTCATATTTTGCCAGCTTACGATCATTACAGCATTGATGAGCTAGCACTGGACAAACCACAGTTCAATTGGGGCTACGATCCTCAGAATTACAATGTACCAGAAGGCAGCTACTCTACTGATCCTTTCGATGGTGGGACACGGATAAGAGAGTTTAAACAAATGGTAAAAGCCTTGCATGACAATGGTTTGCGCGTCATTTTAGATGTTGTTTACAATCACACAGGGCGGATATTAGAATCGAATTTCAACCAACTCGTACCAGGCTACTACTATCGGCAGTGGGAAGACGGAAAGTCTTCAGATGCTTCGGCTTGTGGGAACGAAACGGCTTCTGATCGTGCGATGATGCGCAAATTCATGATCGAATCTTTGACGCATTGGGTGGAAGAATATCATATTGATGGTTTTCGATTTGACTTGATGGCGATACACGACATAGAGACGATGAATGAGATCAGTAAGGTGATGAACGCACTCGATCCGAGCCTCTTTTTGTATGGCGAAGGTTGGACAGCAGGCGATAGTCCATTGCCAGAATCGGAGCGGGCTTTGAAGAAACATGCTCACCGAATGCCAGGCGTAGCGGTGTTCAGTGATGACTTACGAGATGGTGCAAAAGGGAGCGTTTTCGAGCATGAAGATCGTGGCTTTGCGAGTGGCAAATCAGGCATGGAAGAAAGCATCAAATTTGGGATCGTCGGGGCGACTCAACATCCTGAACTAGACTATGAAAAAGTCAATTATTCTAACGAACCGTACGCTAATCATCCGACTCAAAACATCAACTACGTCTCCTGTCACGACAACCACACACTTTGGGATCGCTTGAGTAATTCCAATCCCGAAGACTCCGAAGCCGACCGCATCAAAATGCATTTACTCGCCAACACGATTGTGCTGACTTCTCAAGGTATTCCTTTCCTCCATGCAGGTGTAGAACTATTGCGCACCAAAAGTGGCGTCGAAAATTCCTACAAATCACCCGATAGCATTAATCAAATTGATTGGGCAAGAAAATCGGAATATAAAGATGTGTTCAATTACTATCAAGCACTTATTCAACTCCGAAAAGCACATCCCGCTCTTCGAATGCCCACCGCTGATCTAGTGCGCGAACATCTATCATTCTTGGAAGCAGACAATGGCATCGTCGCTTATCAGATCAATGACAACGCTAACGGAGACGATTGGAAAGACATCATTGTCATTTTTAACGCGAATAAAACAGCTCAGTCAGTGTCGATTCCAGAAGGAGAGTGGCAAGTGGTATTGCAGGCAGAGACAATTAAGCCAGAGGGTATATTGACCGTCGGCGGCGGCAAGGTGCGTGTGCCGAGGTTGTCTGCTTTGGTGGCGAAGCGGTAGGGAAGTGGGTACTGTTTGTCAAGTCGTTCAACCAATAAAAGTTGTCATAAAATATTCTTATCATGAAAAATTAAAATCTGATTTTGGTTTTTCATGGTGAAGTGAGCATTCAAGATTATACCAAAACCTTTCCTTCACACAAAAAAATTGGCAACTCATCCTAAGACGAGTTGCCAAACCGAATATCTTTATTCTAAAAAGTTAGGTCGTAATCTACGAGACTAGGACAACTTTTTGATCAATTCTGGTGAATCAACAGAATCCGCCAATTCCTTACCAGGCTTGAACTTCACAGAAGCCTTCGCAGGGATCGTGATGCTAGCACCGGTCTGAGGATTTCTACCTTGACGCTCTTTGCGTAAAGAGGTAGAGAACGTACCGAATCCAATCAAAGTCACTTTGTCTCCTTCTTTCAATGCCTCTCCAATAGTATCAAGCACAGTGTTCAATGCATCAGATGCTTGTGACTTTGTCAAATCCGCACTTTCGGCGATTTTGCTAATCAAATCTCCTTTGTTCATTTGAAAAATTTTTAATGATTAAGTGTATACTTTATCGACTTATTAGGTATTTTGAAAATTAAACAATAAGTTGATAAATGAATTAAACCGGAAGGAAATTGTTTGAAATAAACCTCCCATTTTTCCGGTTTGCGAGCACAAATGTACAGGCTGTATATCATATACACAACCTTTTGGACTAAAAAACCCTTAAAAATAAAGGGTTTCAGCAATTTTTTCCTTCATTTGTAGGTTGTCCTCACAAACGCACATAACGATGACAAAATGTATTAAATTATATCACCGAGCGATTATTCTATTTTTCGCACTTTTCCTTTTATTTAATCTTCAAAGTTGCTCACCAAAGTCCGGTTGTCCCGCAAGCGAGAATGCTACTGCTAAGGTCAATCGCAAAGGAGAACTCTCTGCCAAGCGAGGTAAGTCACAACTTTTCGCCCCCAATGGCGCACAAAAAGTCAAGAAAGCACAAAAACGCAGAAAGAAGCAAAAACGCAAGTTGTATGCGAAACGAAGAAGCTAGTGGTCAGAATGCTGCCAAGTCCGTACATTCGCATGATTACTAGTACACAAATCCGTAGTCTATGAATCGCTTATCCAAAATCCTTCTTAGCTTTCTCGTCCTTTTCGTCGTCGCTATGATGAGCATGGGCTGGTTTTTCTCCAATATCATTCTCTTTCCACAAAATACAGATATGGCTGAGGACATAGGACTGATGCCGGAAAAGTGGGGTATGACTTATGAGGAAGTCACCGCTCAGTTACCGACGCCCATTGACTTCAGCGTGCAGTCGGTAGATGAAGTGACTATAAAGGGGTGGGTGTACGATCATCCTGACACCGCGCGCTGTGCGGTGATTTATTCGCATGGTTGGGGGAGTTCGCGTGTGGGTATGCTCAAATTTGCTGATCTATTTTGGGATTGTGGTTGTGACCTGATTTTTTACGATCATCGGATGCATAGCGAAAGTGGTGGTATCGTCGCTACAGCAGGCATCAAGGAGAAAGAAGATCTACTAAAAGTGACCGAATGGGTGCAAGATAATTATGGCTACGTCGATCAGCAGATTGCTTGGTTTGGAGAATCTTGGGGTGGTGCGACTGTTCTGCAAGCTGGCGCGACGGATAAAGATGTAGCATTCATTGTAGCGGATTCACCGTTTCAAGATTGGGATAGTGCGATTTTTGAGCGAGGGCGGCGACAATATGGCGAATGGATGATGATGATCGCGCCTGCTATCATGGGACTGGTCGACTGGCGGGCAGAAGTCGATCACGACGAAGCCAATCCCAAAGAGGCAGCTAAGTCCATTAAAGAACCTGTCTTTTTGATTCACTCCAAAGGCGACAAAGCTACTGCTTCTTATCAGTCAGAAAATATCGCCAAAAATCTGCCGACGGCGACCAGCGAATTTCATCATACGGACTGGGGATCAGATCACGTACAAGACATCATCACGAGACCGGATGAGTACAGAGCGTTGTTGTACCGTTTTATTCAAGATAAAGTGGGTACATTTGGGACTTGCCCTGAATAGCTCTTGTCGAATCCAATCATTAGGGATGCGAAACAAATAATCTAAGATTCTTGGCTTGTTCTTTTTCCCGATTTCTGCGTTGAAAAGCCTCGCTGATGCCCTGCATCTTCTACGTTTTTCGCCTTGAACTCGAAAAAAATAACTGTGTCAAGCTTTCTGACCTTATTTATTTCGCATCCCTTATTGAACTCAGACTAGAAAAATATGAGCGATAATATAGGAAATGTTATGTTTCCAGTCTTCTTGAAATTGCATCAATTGCATCTGCTGCTTGTAGGCGGTGGCAACGTTGGACTGGAAAAGTTAGAAGCGATTCTCAAAAATTCGCCGCAGGCAAAAGTGACCATCGTCGCTGGAGAGATTCGGCGGTCGGAGATTCATGATTTGGTCGCTGCTCATCCGTATGTTGAGCTACACATCCGTCCTTTTGAGATGAGCGATCTGAAAGGAAAAGATATGGTCATTTTGGCAACGGATAGTCGTGCTCTGCACGAAAATATAAAAGCCAAAACCGCCGAAATGCACCTACTCACCAATGTTGCAGACACACCTGATTTATGCGACTTCTATCTATGCTCCATCGTCAAGCGCGGCGATATGAAAATCGGTATTTCCACCAATGGCAAATCACCCACACTCGCTAAACGGATGCGTCAATATCTGGACAGCAGCTTGCCACAAACAGATGAGGTACAAGCCTTATTGGACAATTTAAAAGCAGTGCGCGATCAGCTCGGCGGCGATTTTGATTATAAAGTCAAGAAGCTGAACGAGATCACAGAGTCGTGGCTAAGCAATACTAAAAAGCAGTAATTATACCAATTTCAAAAACCAATTACGTATAAAAACTTATTCTTTTGCGCCTACTTTTCGTTGAAAAGCCTCGCTGACGCTAAGGCGTCGTCTACGTTTTTCGCCTCAATTAGACCCAAAATAATTTAGTTTTTATATACGTA
>JBCDHX010000031.1:0-45815 GCA_038749535.1 Bacteroidota bacterium | reverse complement strand
TTTTCTAAATGTTTTGTCACCTAGAGTGTACTTGGATAAATTTATGAGTTATTCTTGATGGATTGTCCCAAAAGCAGAACTTGCTTAGACTTACTCAGAAACCTTCACCTTCAACGATTTATCAAAAATCCGATTAGCAAATATTTTTATAACTAACTGAAAATCAGACTTCTACTAGAAATAAAAAACCTAACAAATAAACCAGATCACTTGCTTACCGTGACACCGTCTGCTCGACTATCTGCTTTTTCTTGTGCGCCGCCAACTGCCGCTCCCACCAGTCTGCCGATACATTCATCATCCACTCTGGAGCGTCAATGGGCATACCATGACCGCTGTCTGGATGAAAAGCATATTCTCCTTTATACCAGTCCCCTACCTTGCAGATGCAGCTTGGCGCGACCAGTCTGTCTTCCAGCGATCCCAATATCAATACCGGAATCGTCACTTTTTTCTTTTTGGGTCGATAAAGCATACCACCTATGCCTTGTTTGACCATTGTCCATCGCGAAATAGGGCGTTCTTCTTGAATCTGAATCCACTGCTGAAGCAAAGCTTCATCATCGGCTCGGTGATTGCTATTGATATTCAGGAGCTTTTGTTCGCGTTTGGGCATATCGCCTGTCAGTAGAATGCTCATCATCTCGCGTTTGGCTTTTGGTTGGGCACGTTCTTTGCCTTTACAAATACCTTTGAAACTGGAACTCACCATGATGATGCCACCAAAATCATCGGGATATGAGTCTATCCATTCCAATGCCACAATGCCTCCTAGAGAAGTCGCCAACAAGATATTGTTGCCTTTGTGTGCTGCCAGACTATCGCCATGCTGTTCGTGAAGAAAGTTCGCCATTTTTTTGACGGACAGATAAGACTTTTGGTCATGATGGTCCCCTGCGCCCGGCAAATCCATGAAGGTATATTTGGCATCCGGAAATTGCTTTTTTAAAGCAGAGATAAAGTCTTCTCCCCAATGTCTATGCTCTCTACTGAGTCCGCGCAGCAAGAAAAACTGCGGTGGCGTTTCCTTCATTTCGGGATACTCACGGATGACGAGTTGGGTCGCTTCTTGTGCGAAAAATAGCTCACTTGTTGTTAGTAAAATAGCTATAAGTAATAGTAGTCTCATTTTCTTATCATTTGATAGAAAACTAGAGGCAGCACAAGATGTTCGACAATTTTGGGCAATGAATGGCAGGACTAAGTCATCACTTTTTGAAACACCACATTATCAGAATCTATCGATTGCTGTCCCAATAAGGGGCGGATACCGCTGATGCTCTCCAGTCGCCCCTCGGCAGTAATTTTGAAAGGTAGATAGCCCATTTCGCGGAGATCATTTTCCATGGCGAGATGCGTCTCCAAATGCAACTGCGTCACTTCCACGACCAATGTATAAGCTGATCGCTCCAAAAAATCCCTTAGTCCCTGTATCACCTTTCGCTCTGCGCCTTCTACGTCTATTTTGATGAGATTCGGTCGGAGTGAATGCCTGCTGATATAGTCAGATAAGGTGATAGCTTCTACTTTGATGTGTTGTGCTTGCTGTTTCCAGTCCGTATCGTCAAAAGCGGTCGTTGCTAGGCTGTTGTATTCAGAATAAAGAGTCGGAAATTCGTAGAAGGTAAGCTGTTCGTTCGTGTCGCTGATGGCTTTTTGTTCGATATGTATTTGGGAAAAGGGAGCTGTATTTTGTTCTAGAATTTGGAAAGTCGATGGCGCAGCTTCAAAGGCAATGACTCGTCCTTTCTCGCCCACTATTTTTGCTGCCAATAAAGTAAAGAATCCAAAATGCGCGCCTACGTCAATCAAAGTATCTCCTGCTTTTAGCTGCTGAATGATAAACCGTGCCAGTCTGATTTCGGAATCATGTGTTTTTCCACCCAGTAGATAAATATCCATGCCAGCAGGTAGTCGCAGTTGCAGTTCGGTATCAAAGAAAGTATACACTGATCTGAGTTGCGTATGTCCAGTGCGCGGATACGTCCATTTCAACCAATACATCGCTTGGCTATATCGCCATGGCTGCTGCCACCATCGACGCCACCGTCCAGCGTGTGCCAGTCGCTCTAGCTGTTCCAATTTTTCGAGCCAAGCTGATTTCATAAGGGCGAAAATATACATTTCATGGTGTAAATTTGTGATCTTTACTCCTCAAATTTCACCTTGAAGTATGATGCCGATAGGGATAAATCTCTTCTATCAAAGTAATTTTCTTGTCCCGTTATCGGCATAAAAAAAGGAGATCAGTTACGATGAACCAATCTCCTTTTCACAAAAATGAACGAGTGATTTCTATTCTACCAAATGGTCTTCAATGGAAGCGTGACTGGCATCTGCACGTTCTAGCTGCACAACATCTGCAAAAGCAGCGAACTGCGCACAGTAAGCAATCGGGATGGTAAACAATGCACCGACGCCTAGTGCGATGAAACCAGATACAGTAATCAGTCCAATAATCAAGTAAAAGCCGAAAAATGACCACCAGTTCTTACTCAATATTTTACGACTTGCTTCCATCGCATCCCAAAATTTCATGCCGTGAAAAACAACGAAATAGGGCGCCCAAGCCCAAGCAATTGCCATGTAGATAACCGGAGCTAGCAAAGCCAAAATTCCGACGAAAAGCATGACGCCATTCCCCCCATCCAAGTCGGGTTCTCCATTGATGAATAAACCAGTAGAAAACCCAAAAATCAATATAGCAGGAATGATGACGAGCATCATCAGTAAGCCCATAATCAGCGTCACCAATATCAATTGACCGAAGTGATCGAAGCCTTTGAAAAATTCATTGAACTGCGTGTGCTTGTCTTTCAAGATATGATAGCAAACAATCGCCCAGCCCATGGCTAGTGGCGGTCCCACTAGGACACTACCGAAAGGTACGAATCCGGCAGCCATGGAAATCAAGAAGAATAGAAGCGTGTAGGAGACAAAACCACCGATGTCTTGCTTGAAGAAATCGACACCTTTTGAGATGTAGTCGGATAAATGAAAATCATAGCCTTCTTCGGCTAGGCGGACTAAGTGAGGATAGCTTTCGAGTTGTTTGTTCATGTTGAAGCGCAAGTTTATAGGTTAAATTTAAATCGACAGCTTTCTTGCCAGCGACACTATAAACTACGTAAGAAACTTCGAGAAGTGCCATTTTTTTCGATCAACCTTCTCAAAAATCTCATAAACGTTGTGTCGCTCCGGTTTCCGGTATAGGTGTGCCGTCTTTTTTATATCCCAATTTGAATGCCGCTCTCAGTAGAACGATTTGCGTGATCGCCATAAAGATATGCGCAAAGTCGCGATGGTTGAACCATTCGTGGATAATAATCGGATAGTTGAAGATGAAGACAGTGACGAGTAGAAAGACCGTATTCCAAAGGATGATTTTACTGCCAGCATCTTTTGTTTTCAAGTAGACATAGAGGTGAAAGCCAAAGACAACTATTAGAAATCCGTAGCCAACGTGGTATTCGACAAATTTGAAATGCAAATAAATCGCCGTAAAAATCATCATGACCACCAATTCTAGTGCATTGATAACTAGAAAGGCTTTCCCTATTTTGGGGTTGATAAGTGGTAGCGCATGAATAATGGCAGACCGCTCTATCGCAACGACCGCAAACATACCAACGTAGAAACCGAGCAGCTTCCAGTTCGGATTGAGGGCATACAGAAAGCCATGTCCCAAGATACCGCCCATCGCCGTCCCAATAGCCGTCAACAAGAAGAACCAACGGAAGAAAGTAAAGACCTTGCCTTCGTGTGCGCGCGCTTTGAGTTTTCGCCAAGCGTAAAAGGCACAAGCAGCGATCATCAAATCGGTAATCATGGTGACTGGCTCACCAATTTCTAGATTGCCAATGAAAATACTGGGCTGGAGGATTTCAGTAGGATCAGGACGCATAGAAAATTAAGATGTTAGACTGTAGATGCCGAAGTATCAGCACAAGTTATATTGACAATTCAACGCGTGGAAAAGAACAAGCTTTACCAAAGTAGCTCTTCTCCTCTTTCAAGTAGGATATTGTCTACTACAAAGAACAAAACGAATAAGAGAAGTTCGCTTCAAACTTGATTTTGCGCAGAACAAGTCAAAAAATAAAGAGTTTTAATGAAAAAGAGTCAATTGTATGCGTAAGGATTTATTGGAAAAGTATCATTCATTTTACTTGACGCGATTGGCAACACTGAAAACTAAAAATGCTTCATTGGCGCAGCGTATGACGGACTATAAATATCAGCTTTTCCTTTCTCAACCCGAAGTTGTCGATCTATATGTTTGTGGTCTCAAACCTTATGCCATATCTGGTCAAACATATGACTTCCCATCAGAAAGCTATCCGCCTAACTATCATGCCTATCTAGATGAAGATTGGAGTACCCGGTACATACCACGCGCCTTGCAGCTCATTCAATTGATACAAACACACCTCCTACAAACGACGCCCGATACTCGTCGCGCTTTGGTCAGCAGTTGGTTTTTTCAGCGTGCCGAAGATGCCAAACAGTTGAAAGCATTCGGTTATCAGCTGGCAGATGGCATTCCATTTCATCGACAGATTTTGGCAGAGCTGGATGTGCCATATATATTGTGTATCGGCAATGGCAAGACGTACTCTTCTTTTGCAGGGATGTGTGCACTATATGACATCAAAGCGGAAGATATTCGACAAACAGCTTATCTTGATAAAAGCAGCTTGAAATGGGCAAGGTCGAACGAGCGTTTCATTTTGGGCGTTCCTCATTTGAGTCGTTATCCGGTGTCAGACGAAATGGTACGCTGGTTAGAGACGATTGCGTTGATGAAGTAAGCCCCAATTCATCATTATTCAAAAAATCCACTACTTTTGCCGCATGAGTACAGCACTAATTATCCTTATTTTCTTTTTTGTTCTTTCCATTGCCTTCTCTTTCCTATGTTCCATTTTGGAGGCTGTTTTGTTGAGCATCACACCTTCGTACGTTCAGCGGAAAGTACAAGAAGGTGGGCAAGTAGGTGAACTACTCCAATCTTACAAGAAAGATATTGACCGACCGCTTTCTGCCATTCTGACTTTGAATACCATCGCGCATACTGTAGGCGCAATCGGTGTGGGCGCACAAGCGTCTACGATGTTTGAAGGTGGGTTAGAGATAGGCAGCTTTTCCCTCAACTATGAGTCTTTGATCGCCGCAGGGATGACATTGGCTATTTTGATTTTATCTGAAATCATTCCTAAAACAATAGGTGCCAATAAGTGGCGGAGTCTAGCTCCGTTTACAGTCAAAACACTAAATATTCTTATTGTCCTTTTACTACCGCTCGTCTGGCTGAGTCAGCGTATCACCAAAACAATGAAGCAGGAAAAAGGCAAAAGTGTACTGAGTCGTGCGGACTTTGTAGCGATGACGCAAGCGGTGAGCGAGAGTGGTGAGCTCGCCAAGAATGAATCGACGATCATCGGCAATTTGTTGCAGCTCGAAAAATTGGTCGTCCGCGACATCATGACACCACGTACGGTCATGTCTATTTTGGATGAGTCAGATACCTTGATGGAGTATTACAAAGATCATCCCAAAATGCGTTTTTCGCGCATCCCCGTCTACAAAGATACGCCTGATAACATCACCGGACTCATCTTGAAAGATGAACTACTCAAACAACTCGTCGAGGACAACGATAACATGACTTTGGCGCAAATCAAACGCCCTATCGCAGCCGTACGCGACGATCTGCCGGTCTCTAAATTGTTTGAAGAACTCACACAGCAGCGTTCGCATATCGTGATCGTCGTCGATGAATATGGTAGTGTCGCTGGTCTAGCTACGATGGAGGATGTCATCGAAACCTTGCTCGGTATGGAGATTTTGGATGAGTCTGATACCGTAGAAGATTTGCAGAAACTGGCGCGCGAGCGTTGGGAAAAACGAGCACGAAATATGGGCTTGATAGAGGAAGAGAGTAAAGATGATGCGTGAGAGCTGAGAGCGACTTGTTCATCTTAGAATATTAGCATCCAATTTCAATAACTCTACCAACTCTGTTGATGTCAAAAAAGAAAAGCCACCGCCCCAAAAGAGCCGACGACTTTCCTTAACAAGAGTATAAAGTGATCTAATACCAATTTCAAAAATCAATTACGTACAAAAACTGATTCTTTTAAGCCTACTTTTCGTTGAAAAGCCTCGCCGACGCTAGGGCGTCTCCTATGTTTTTCGCCTCAATTAGACTCAAAACAATTTAGTTTTTATATACGCACTTCATTATTGAACTTGGTATAATTATAAGAAAGGGAATATTACATAGGATATGCTAAACACGAATCCAGTTAACTGCTAATCGCTCGTAGCTTAGTATTTAGTCAGCACCATTTGCTTAGTAGCTGTCACTTGACCATCCAAAATCAAAGTATACTGATAGCTGCCAGCACTCAACGCATGTGCTTGCAACTCGACTTGTCCAGTGCCTTTTTCGTTGATAATAATGTCTTTCAGGACACTTCCATTCAGATCAGTGATGCGTAGACTTGCCGTGCGGATATGATCTGGTACGAAGTAGTTGATCGTCGTGTTTTCGGAAAAAGGATTGGGCTGATTTTGTTGTAGTTCAGCGTCGGAGATGGCGATGGTTTCTACGTTTATGTTAGTTGGTACATTGTCGCTCAACAAAGCTTCGATGCGTGCTAGGCGAGCTTCTAAGGCTTTATTTTGCTCTCTTAGCGCGTCATTCGTCATTCTTAATTCGTCATTAGACTGATGCAGTTCTTCGATTTGATTTTGTTGTTCCTGAATTGAATTGACGATAATGTACTTAAGCGCACTGCTGTTATAATTGAGATATGTTTCTCCCTTTTTGCCGTCTTCTAGCTCAGGTGTAAATTCACCGATCATATAAGGCGCGATCTTCTGCATGTCTTGAGCAAGAATACCAACTTTCTCCGCTTCAGCATCTGTTCCTAGTTTACCATTATACGTAAACCAAACTGGACGAATTCGCTGTAATACTTCCAATCCTTCATCAAAGTTGCGAATATTTTTTTTCAGTCGCTTATCGGATATGATGTCCCATTCTGATTCTCCGTCATTTTTACCCGCATCACCACCTACTTGAAATTTTTGAGTTGATGATACATTCCCAATACGAAAAGTACCTGCTGCCAAATTTGTCTGAATATTTCCATTCGCAGAGAGCTCCATTCTTTTAGTCAAAGCAGTACCTGTCAAAAATTCAATAGAGCCAACAGCAGTATTATTGCTGATTTTGAGATCGCTATGATTGCTACTACCGACAGGATCTTGGTCTTCAAATTCAATCATGGCTTCGTTGCTCCCATCTTGATCCAGAATAATTTTGGTTTCGGAGCTGGTACGATCTAGTTGTAACGTACCATTTCCTCGAATATCACCAGCTACATCTAGCTTTGCAGAGGGTGTTGAATCGCCAATACCAACTCGCTTGTCTTCTCCATCAATGGTCATGATATTTTCGCCACCTGTAGGTCCTGTCCCATCTTCATCATAGAAGAAATTCATGAGTGCATCTGATCCACTATTGGCGCGCCCTGCAATAGTCCAATAAGCATTGACGCCAGTATTTCTAAAATTGATACGTCCATAATCTGTAGAACCTGCTTCTGAGAGTTCAAGATGAGCATTTGTGTTGGTTGAATTATGATCTATATCTAGTTTTGAGCTAGGATTGTCTGTCCCAATCCCTATATTTCCATTTTGTAAAATACGCATCCGCTCCGTTGCACCATCAGTATCAAAGCGTAAATCTCTAGTTGTACGTAATAAAATATCAGGTGTACCGGTGGTTTCATTATTGAATAATCCGAGGAGGCTTCCGTTCCAGTTGATGAAGCTTTTGGTAACTTCAGCTTCTCGAAAAGAGATTCTGGTTGACTGGACACGAATATCGTTCTGAGCAACGATTTCACCGGCAAAAAGAAAACAGCCTAGCACACAAATAAATAAATGTCTCATAGTTTACAGTAGAGTTGTTGAGTAATAAATTAATATCTACCGCAAAGTCGGCGCAAATGAGGTGGTGCGCATCACCCATTTGGGTGATATTGACATTTTTTACTTCTTCAAAAGCCGATTGTTGATTATTCGTTCCAAAACTTGATCTTTCAATCCTCGACTGATGGGCACTATTTTCTCGCCTACTTGTAGCATCAAGCCTTCCACCGATTGGATGTAATTGAGATTGACGATGAAGGATTTGTGGACTTTTAGGAAAGTGGCATCCGGTAAGTAAGTTGCTATGTTCTTCAGGGTATTGTGAACCGTTATTTTTTGATTGCTCAAATGCAGGATAACATAGTTTTGCATACTTTCGATATATTGAATTTGCTCTAATTCAATCTTCTCCAGTCGCCCACCTATTTTGACCCAAATAAAATCGTCTTGCTGATTGCTTTCTTGATGCTGCGCAAATTCGTATGCTTTGGATACCCCTTGGAAGAATCGCTCGAAGGAAACAGGTTTGAGCATATAATCTAGGACATTCAGATTAAAGCCTTCGATGGCATATTGTGCGTAAGCGGTGATAAAAATGACCATTGGCGGCTGTTCTGCCGATTTTAGAAAGTCAATACCAGTGCCGTAGGGCATTTCGATGTCTAGAAAGAGCAAATCGACAGGTCGCTGCTTGAGTTCTTGTTGCAGTGCCTCAATATTGGAGCAGTGCGCCACACAGTCCAAAAATGGAATCTTGTCCACATAGTTTTGGATGCCTTTGATAGCGATAGGTTCGTCGTCGGCTATTATGCACGTTAATTTCATAGAGCTTCGAGTGTTTTGAGAGCTTCGAGAGCAAGATCATTTTGAGACCTTAGAGGCTATTGTAATTAGTTATTCGTATTCTTCGGAAATTTCAATTCTAGTTTTGCTAAAAATGTACTTTCAGATTGAGCAACCTTTAAATCATACTGCCCTTGGTACAGTAAATCCAATCGCCGTCTCAAATTCGTCAAGCCAATGCCGCCGACATCGGACGGAGCAGGTTGTTGTGGAATACTATTTCGGACAGTGAAGATTAGCTGATTATCTTTCGCAATTAGCTGAATATCAATGAATTGCTTATTATTTCCACCAACATACTTAAACGCATTTTCGACGAAAGGAACGAGCAGATGTGGCGCGATTTGATGTGGCTGCTTCAATTCAATAGCGACCTTGACTTCCAGCTGATCTGACTTTCTTGTGCGCTGAATAGCAATATAATCCTGAATATAATCGACCTCTTTTTGCAAGTCAATCAACTCTTTTTCACTTTCGTACAAGCTGTGTCGGAGCAGCCGGCTAAGTTGCTCGATCGTGCCTTTGGCAGCTTTCGGTGTATCGTCGATTTGAAAATAAATCGTATTCAGGGCATTGAATAGAAAGTGCGGCTGTATTTGGCTGCGTAGCCATTTGAGTTCGCCTTCTACGCGCTCGCGCTTGACCTGTTCGAGGGTAAGTTGTTGTTGCATATAAGCCTGCAAGTAAAAGCTGCCACGTCGGAGTCCAAACCAAATCAAGGTCAGAAAAGCGGGAATCACATTGATGACCACCAAATCCGCCCAGCTCAGTCCATCATCGGTCAAAGCGACCATAGGCGTCATCAACACATTGACAGCGATCATAATGATACCCCAACAACCTAAAAAATCGAAGATGATCTGTCGAGTAGTGACCCTTAGGAGCGGACGACGATTGAGGTAAATTTCGTAGCGCAACAAAATCCAAGCAATCAGATACGTCCCCAAAATCGTACCACTCAGTTCGATCAAAATCAAGCTTGTATTTTCAGCTCGAATATGACTTCGCCCAGCAAAAGTATCCGTCACCAAACGAATAAAACCGTAGATGATTATTGCAAAAATAGCTGGGTAAAACCAATTGGAATGTAGTGATTTGTTCATAGCTCAACTAATTCAGGTTGTGGTTTTTGAGCTATCTTTTTAGCTAAAGTCGTTCGCTTCTTCAAACTTTTGACGCCAAACAAAAATCGCATCACACGAAATGGTCTGACTAAAAAATCATAGAAGGCGATAGATAAAATCAAAGATAAGGTACTGATAAACAAATATTTAGCTAAGATACTTTCCGTCACTAAAGTTACGACATAATAGCCAATGATGACGATAATCGTCTGATGAATAATGTAAAAAGGATAGATCGCACGATTGGCGTATGCTAGAATGGGATGTGGTCGATTCAGATAGCGTTTGCCGTAGCCCATGGCAGTGAATAACCAAAGCCATCCACTCAAAGCTGTCGTGGCACGAACGAAAAGAAAGAGCCAACTACCCTCGTCTAGTTCTATCCGATTCCATCGAAAATAGTTGACAATTAGTGTAGCTAAAATAGCGAATTGCAAAGAACGTCGGCTACTCTTTTCTATTCTTTTCCAGATCGAAGGTTGAGCTGCGATTAAATAGCCCACTACAAAAAAAGTAAACCAATACAGCAAATAACCATAGTCGCCTACCAAAGCATTCGTCTGTGGAAACTGTATTGCTAAAGTGCAGTGAATGAACACACTCGGCAACGCCAAAAAGTAAAGTCGGATCGGATGATTGAAGAAGTGGAGTTGTGCTCTGAGGTGGCTACCGTTGTGAGATTTGAGCCATTGAAAAAAGGGCGCAGCTACGGCAGAATAGATAAACAAATATAGCACAAACCACAGATGATGCCAACTCAAATTGCCTTCGGGATAAGGTGTGCATTCAAAAACAGTTGCATAGAATTGCCAAAAGGAAGTGTAGGTATCACCTTGAAAGAGTCGCTCAAAATAAATCTGTGGCGGCACAATAACTAGCATTCCAAATAGCAGCGGAATTATCAAACGTATACCTCTCTCCTTGATATACTGCCAGACATTGCGCTTCCGAAAAGCAAACCAACTCCCCAGTCCAGAAATCACAAACAACAGCGGCATCCGAAAGCGCGACAGAAAGAAATTGAATTCCAGCCAAAGGTAACTACGCTCCTCATTTTTAATGTGCCAGTCCCAGTCTTCCACAAAAATCATGGCGACATGAAAGTACAGCACCAGTACAATAGCGATAATGCGCAGCCAGTCGATGTCGTGATGCCGAGTTGTCATTTGCTTTTTTCCGTAAGAAAGAAAAGGCAAATATTTTCAGATAGAAAGCTTTGATGAATGGTCAAAAAGTGGTGATGAAGTGTCGATTTGGGAAAAATTGATAAGTCGTCGGGCGAAACGGGTACGAGATCAGGTAGCTTTTGCCTGCATCTTTGTCTTGTCAAACAGAGAGAATGATAAAAAGAGATTAGACGATAGACATTAGAAATTAGACTTGTCTACCATCTAGTCAAAATTTATCGCCTTGATCAGAATTCGATAAAACACATCTAGTGTAAAAGGTCATCAGATCGAATCTGTCAGACTCAAAGTAGACGATGAAATTTATTATTTTATTCGATGTTATGTCAGAGCTAACAATTATAGATAAGCTGAAAAGCAGAACAACAGTTTTCGCTGAAGTAGCTAACAGCTAATAGCCAATTGCTCATAGCTCTCAAGTAACGCAGTTACAAAAAATATCATGGCAAACTTATCAGTTCCCACTCGCAATCAAGTATCCGAAAACAACCAAGCGATCTTTGACAATCTACAAAGCAAGTTAGGTTTCGTCCCCAATTTGTACGCAACATTCGCACATAACGATACTGCTTTGGGCGACTACTTGACCTTGCAAAATCGCAAAAGTACCTTGAGGGCCAAAGAGCGCGAAGTCATCAACTTGGTCGTCAGCCAAGTCAACGAATGTCACTATTGTTTAGCAGCACATACAGCGCTAGGTAAAATGAATGGTTTCAACGACGAGCAGATTCTAGAAATCAGAGAAGGCAGCGCGTCTTTCGACTTGAAACTGGATGCCTTGGCTCGCTTTGCTCAAGATACGACCTTGAATCGCGGTCGCGCCAATCAAACAAGCATCGACGATTTATTCGCAGCAGGCTATACCGAAGCCAATCTAGTGGATATTTTGATCGTCATCGGCGACAAGATCATTTCCAACTACTTGCACAATATCGGCGGATTTGAAGTAGACTTCCCAGCGGCTAAAGAATTGGAAGCGGTAGCTTAGATTGCATGGATTATGGATTATGGATTGTATGACCTATAATCCATGACCCATAATCCATGACCCATAATCCATATTTTAAGGCAAACTTCTCTGAAAAGACTGCCAAGCGGACACACTACCACTAGCATTGGTGCTGCACTGTGTTTGATTCGCCAACTGATTGATCTCTGCTACCCGATTTTGAGGACTAGGATGTGTGCTCAGAAACTCCGGGACACCGACTGTATTTTGCTGCGTCATTTTTTCAAAGAAACTAGCTGCTCCGTTGGCTGCATATTTGGTGTCGCACAAGTAATTCACGGAAAAAGCATCTGCCTCAGACTCATCCGATCGACCAAATCGCAAACTCACCAGACTAGATAAGATTTCTGTTCCTATATTTTCGGCATTTTCGCCTAGAACGATGCCAGCTAGAGCTGAGATGCCATATCGTCTTGTCAATTGATCGGTGCTATGTCGTCGATCTGCGTGGGCGACCTCATGCGCCATCACTCCTGCCAGATCATCGGGACGATCCAAGAACTTAATCAAGCCTGTGTAGACAAAAATATAACCGCCGGGTGCTGCAAAAGCATTCAAGGTTTCGTCTTCTAAGATGTACACTTCCCAGGCAAATTCGTCCTTGTATCGAATGTCTCCTGAATTTAAAATGCTATTGACCATATTGTCCAGATAGGCATAGCTTTGCGGATATTGGGAGCGACTCAAAACGTTGTATTCGCCAGAAGATAAAACTTGATCGCGTAGCTGCTTGCCCAATGCTATATCATCTTCGATGGAAAAAAGATTGATGCCATTGCCTGACCCACAGGTCGAAGACAATAGTCCTAAAGTTATCAATAAAAAGAACGCTATTCTCATGTTGTAGGTGATTTTTAGATTTGAAAAATTCAAGTCGGCTCGTTTATTGATAGAACCTCAGAGTTTTTTTGGTGTTCGTCCCTCAAAAAGAATCCATGATTGGCAAGACAGACTTACAAACACGCTATTCCGAGCTCATCAATGACATTTTGCCTCAAGAGATTCAGCAGCCCATCCGCTTCAATCATTGCTTTGGGCGCGTCGTTTTGGATTGGCTATTTCAAGATGTTTGGTATAAGCATATCGAGAAGCGTCCAGCTTACAAGCAGCTGTCGGAAGAGCAGTTGAAGAGAGCTATTTCAAGAATGGAAAAGTGGCTGGAGGATCGGGAGATGCTGGTAGCGGATAATCGGGCGTCTCTTAATTATAGAGCTTCGAGAAAGTAGGAGAGTTGATGCGTGATAAGTGATGCAACGAAAACGCTATTCAAATGCGCAGCCTAACAGAAGCGAACGGTTTTACCTGTACCGAATTTGGGAAACCATTAGTACTTCATCAAAACAGTCATTTCGTAAACAAAAAGTGCTGTTCTGTCGACCGTTCATCATCAAAAACATAACCATCTATATTTAGTCCTTTCAACTCTTCGATGTCTGTGATACGCTGTTTGACGATTTGTCGCGCCATACCACCACGGGCTTTTTTGGCGTTAAAAGCGATGGTCTTGAGTTTACCGTCGCGGTTTTCCTTAAAATCCACTTCTAGCCATTTACCACTTATTTTTTTCTTCTGAATGACTTTGACGTACTCGTTGGAAGCAAGATTGACGATGTAGTCGCTGCCACTTTGCTGTTGGTCATGATTGATAGCTTGCGTCACTTTATCGTCCCAAAATTCGTAGAGATTTTTGCTGCCGTTTTGTTGCAACTTCGTACCCATTTCCAGTCGATACGCCTGCATCAAATCCATAGGTCGGAGGACACCATAAAGACCAGATAAGATGCGGAGATGATCTTGTGCAAAAGCTAAATCTGCTTTGCTAAAGTCGTCTACATTAAGTCCTTGATAAACATCGCCTTTGAAGGTCAAAATGGCTTGTTTGGCATTGTCGAGATCGAATGGCTGATGGAAATTCAGGTAGCGTTCGCGATTGGTCTCCGCTAGGTTTTCGCTGATGTTCATCAAGCTGCGGAGTTCAGGAATTGACTTCTCGCGCAGGGTGGAGACGAGTGTTTCGCTTTCCTTTTCAAATCGGCTTTCGCTGTAGGTAGAATTTTCCGTTTGCTCCAGATCCAATGTTTTGGCAGGTGACAATAAAACGATCATAAGTGGTTTGCTTTTGCAGAAAAACGGCTTTAGTTGGTAAAAGTTGTAAGGTTACTGTAATAGCGCAGCATACCTTTCTCGTAGTAAAGAGCGCACCTCTTTATAAGGTATTGTAAACTCATGTTCGCCTGCTGCATACGGCCCTATTTCGTATAGCGTGTACAGAAAAGTTATGCCGGCTTGATTGAAAATAAAGTTATCCGGCAGATAAAATTGTCCATCTTTAAATTGAAATTCTGAGTCCACCAGAGCTTCATGGCTAGCCAGTTCGTAAGCTTCCCGAAAATAGTCCTCTCCCAACTCGGTCATCTTCTCTTCTTGTCCAGCTTGCAATAAATCTTTCCAACTGATCGCATTACCTGTCTCCGGGTCGTAGTTGTCAAAAATGGTCGCATAGCTAGGATGTGCACCACCTCGAAATGCATAATTGCTGGTGACCAGTCCCACTAGCGTCGGAGAATTGAAAACGACACGTTGGCTATTTTCTTCTTCCCATTTTGGCATATCCGGAAACTCCTGTCTCCCTTGCATATAGTCTTGAATGAAACCGTTGATATAAGCGATAACGTTGGTGTACTCGTTGCCGCGAAAGCTATTTAGGATGTTCTGGTTCATTTGACGGATCGCTAGACTATCACCACCGCTTTGAAACTGGACGAAATTGATCTGAATTTTGGCACAGGTGTCACCGATACAGTTGGGTTCTTGCTGAGACAGTCGCTCTATGGAATAGGTTAAGGTATCCGTAGCAGCAGCAGTGATGGTCATGTCATCAGCAGTCGTGCTGTCGGATTGGCATTGAGTAAGCAAAACAGTGACGGCCAAAAGAAATAGGAAGCATCTCATTGTTAAGTCGGTTTGTTTTTGTGATGCCGCAATGTAACTATTTCTCTTTATTTTCAGATACCTTTGCCCATCACTCAGTAAATCATCTATGTCCGACTTTCAACTCTATCTACAACTCGGCTTTGAGCATATCTTAGATCCCAAAGCGTACGATCATATTTTGTTTGTTGTCGCCCTATGCGCCATTTATCGCATCGATCAGTGGCGGCGCGTCTTGGTTTTGGTGACTGCGTTCACGATTGGGCATTCTTTGACGTTGGCACTAGCAGCCCTCGACATCATCCGCGTCAATGCAGAAGTGATTGAGTTTTTGATTCCGATAACGATCATCATCACCGGACTGTTTCATGTTTTCAAAACGGAAGCAGCGACTCGAAATGTGCGTTGGAACTATGCGTTTGCGCTGTTTTTTGGCTTAATTCATGGTCTAGGATTCTCCAATTATTTACGCGCCTTGACGATGGGCGATGAAAGTATCGTGCAGCAGTTATTGGCGTTCAATATAGGCGTAGAATTGGGGCAATTGGTGATCGTGGCAATCGTTTTGTTGATTTCGTATATCGTGATGACCGTCTTTAAAGTTAAACAGCGCGAATGGATTTTATTCGTCTCTGGAGCTGTGGTCGGCATGGCAACGATGTTGTTACTGGCATGAGTTATAAATTATGGACTATGACCCATGACCCATGACCCATGACCCATGACCCATGACCCATGACCCACGAAAAACTTATCTTTACACTCAATTACACACTGAAAAATAAATATGTCTTTGATTTCGCTACTCACCGCTTATTCCGAAGCTTCAGCAGAAGCCCTCTCACCGCTCACCTTTCACCTTTCATCACTCGCTCTATATATCAACTGGAATCCCGACGGCATCATCATCGACGGACTGCCCTTTCGCTGGTACAGCATGATGTTTTTGATTGGCTTTACAATTGGGTATTTTATTTTCAAAAAGTACTTGATTCGAGAGAAAGCCCCTTTGGAGTGGCTGGATAGCTTACTGATGTATATGGTGATTGCAACGATTTTGGGCGCGAGATTGGGGCATTGTATTTTTTATGATTGGGACTATTATAGTCAGCATCCGCTAGAGATGATTTTGCCTGTCAAATTTGATCCATTTCGGTTCACAGGCTTCCAAGGGTTGGCGAGTCATGGAGGCGCGATCGGGATTGTATTTGCACTGTGGTTATGGACACGCAATCATTACAAAGGACAGATTTTTTGGGTACTCGATCGCATGGTCATCCCCACAGCAATGGTCGGTGGCTTTATTCGCCTAGGCAATTTATTTAATTCCGAAATTGTCGGACAACCTACGGAGCAACCTTGGGGCTTCATTTTCAGACAGTTGGGAGAGGATTTTGCGCGTCATCCGGTGCAGTTATACGAATCCATTTCCTACTTCCTCATCTTCGTACTTCTGTCTTGGATGTATTGGAAGACAGATGCGCGACTCAAAAGAGGACGGCTATTCGGGATGTTTTTCTTGACCATTTTCGGTGCTCGCTTTTTACTAGAATTTGTCAAACGCTCCCAAGGCGGTTTTGAAGATGCTTTGGGCGGTGTGCTGACAACAGGACAATGGCTCAGTATACCTTTGATTTTGATGGGCTTGTATTTTGTATTGCGTCCTATGAAAAAACAACCAGAATATGTTTTCCAACAACCCAAACAACGCGCGACAACCACCAAGTCGAAGCGAAAAAAAGCGAAAAAATGATTGCATACATTGACTGGGACGTCGATCCCATCATCATAGACGGACTTCCATTTCGCTGGTATAGCGTGATGTTCTTGATCGGTTTCACGATTGGCTATTTCATCTTTAAGCGATTTGCGATACGCGAAAAATTTCCCATCGAATGGCTGGATAGTTTGTTGATGTATATGGTCATTGCAACGATTTTCGGCGCGCGATTGGGACATTGTATTTTTTATGAATGGGACTACTACAGTCAGCATCCGCTAGAGATGATTTTGCCCTTCAAGCTCAATCCATTCGAATATACCGGGTTTCTGGGTTTGGCGAGTCATGGTGGCGCGATTGGGATTTTGATTGCGCTTTGGATTTGGTCGAGACGTCATTCTAGGCAATCTATTTTATGGGTTTTGGATCGAATGCTTGTCCCTACGGCTTTGACCTGTGGCTTCATTCGTTTAGGCAATTTACTCAATTCTGGCATCGTCGGCGAACCTACTGAGCAACCTTGGGGCTTCATTTTCAGACGATTAGGAGAAGATTTTGCGCGTCATCCGGTACAACTGTATGAGTCTATGGCTTATTTCCTCATTTTTGGTGTCTTGTTTTGGATGTACTGGAAAACGGAGGCGCGATTGAAATTGGGAAGGCTGTTTGGGACATTCTTCTTATTGATGTTCAGTGCACGCTTTTTCCTCGAAAATTTCAAACGCTCTCAAGGCGGTTTTGAAGATGCACTAGGCGATGCGCTGACGACCGGACAGTGGCTGAGTATTCCGTTTATTTTGATTGGGTTGTATTTTGCGGTACGCCCTGTCAAGAAGCAGCCGGAGTACTTATTTACTCAATCGCCCTCGAAAGTAGCCATCTCCAAATAAAACAAGAAGAGTTTTACTGTTCATCAATCCCACAATTCAACAAATACTATGGCAAGACAAACCATGCGCTTCTCTCACTTTCTGGAATACTTTCCCGAAGTCGAATTGCCAATCAATATAGGCGAAGAAACCCACCATATTTTTAGCCAAAGAAATGATCCTTTTCCGCCTTTAGTGATCGAGAAATTCATCCAGCCACTGGAAGCAGACTTAGAAGGCGCAGATAGCGAAGCCGAGTTCGTGGAATATGTACCATGCTTTAAAATCCCGAAGACGGATGCCTTTCACGCCATCGTTTACTGGCGCGCCGGACTGATGAATTACCGTTATATGCTCGTCACTTTTGAGCCAGACGGGACTTTTATCGCCAAAAAAGCCATTGCCGGAACATTCACAGACGGAGCAGTGCTCACGCAATCTGTTGCGACGATAGAGGACGATTGGATGATCTATGTCGTCACCGGGTTTGGAAGTGCAGACGATGAAGCCTACGACGCCACTAACTCCAAAGCCATCGACCTAGAACTCCTGCCGGACGGTAGCATCATCAATGCCATCTGATGTCGTTGGTCGTTCGTTATTTTGTGCTGCTATCGCTGTTTTTTGGGAGTGTTTATGTATTACTTGTCCCGCCCTTTCAAGCGCCCGACGAAGCTCACCATTTCTATCGCATCTACCACATTTCGGAGGGATATTGGATGGGTGAAAAGACAGACGATCAGCGATTCGGGGGTGAATTGCCGAAGTCGCTGCATGAGCTGGCAATGACGTTTCGGTATTTGAGATACAACGAAGCAGGAAAGGTTAATGATGAGATTTGGGCGAAAGCGAAAAGCATCGAATTACAACGAGAAGAAACCACTTTTCTCGATTTTCCCAATGTAGCTTACTACGTGCCTATGCCTTATTTGCCGCAGGCAGCAGCCGTTTGGATCGGTAAGCAATTTGAACTGCAACCGCTCTATTTACTGTATCTGACGCGCTTTGCCAATCTATTTATTTGGATCGCGCTTATCACTTTCGCTCTCCGAATTTTGCCTTTTCATCAGTGGACAATAGCTGCTTTAGCCTTGCTCCCTGCTTCCCTCGTTTTTCATAGTGGTATCAATGCGGATGCGGTCACGAATGGCGCTTGTTTTCTGCTGATAGCGAGTTTACTCAGTCTTATATTTTCGGATGAACAGTTGCGATGGAAGCACTTCGGTTTACTACTGATTTCTGCTACGATCACGCTAGCAAAAGTCGTGTACGCACCTATTATTTTGTTGGCTTGGTTGATTCCGATTCGCAAATGGAAAAGTAAAGCCACCTATTTCGCTGTCAATGTTGGCGTACTTTTATTTCACACTTTTTTGCTACTTTGGTGGTCGAATATAGCAGGCGATTTATTCATTCCTTATGATGAATACAATCCTGAATACCGAGTCGACAAACAACTCAATCCTGGCGTCGATCCGATGGCGCAATTGTCTTTCATCTTGGAAGAACCGTCAGCTTTTTTAACTATTCTTTTTGGTTCTTATGCTGAAATATTTCCTTACACTTTACTGCACTATTTCGGCAAATTTGGGTGGGAAGGCAATTATATGCCGACTTGGTCGATTGTCTTATTGGGATTAACTACAGCCGGTGTTGCTATTCTAGAAAAACCTGTTCCGAAATCACTTCAACTTAGACAGAAAATCGCCTTTCTTGTCATTGGCTTAGGCATGATGCTTGCTTTTTCCATCGTCATTTATATGCAATGGAATGCACCTCGTGATCCACAAATCACAGCGCTATCAGGGCGTTACTTCATTCCGATTTTTCCGTTTTTCTTTTTGGCGTTGGTGAATGGAAAGTGGCAGGTTGATTTCAATTGGAAGGTCATTCTGATAATCATTCTAGTAGCTACTCAATTACTGATGTCCCAAAGTATATATCTCAGATATTACGCTCAATAAAATCTGTACATCTAATAATCTGTATCCCAAGGTATCGGGACAGGCTATCAAAAATCATTCTAACAACTTCCCACGATCTTGGTTTTCAATATTCAATCGCTTCTCCGACAAGTACTTCCAATATCGCTTCGGCACATGCTGCAAATGCAACTTCATATTGCGCCGCTCAGGGATGTTGACGCTATCAAAATAGGTTTTCCAAAAGCGTTGATAGTCCGATTCTTGTTCGCCTAAAATCTCGGCTTGCAATTGACGGTACTTGAGCAAATGATCGTCAGCAAAAGTGATGAACTCCGTATCTTCTTGGTTGTAATAAATCCCATATCGCCGCTTTCGATCATAAATCAACCAATGCTGAGAGGAATAGCGATCTTCAAAATGAGGTGGCAGCAGCGGTAACACATTAAAGTCTGGCTCGATCACAGAGTAATAAATATCATCCTTCGTTCGCTGAAAGCGCACAAAAGCGTGCATCCGATGCACTTCTCGCCCGATCTTTTTGCTCAATTCGTGCATTCTACGTACCGTGTCATCCGAAAAATTGTCCAGAATAGAAATCGAACTGCTCATCGACTGACGCACAAAATCATAAATCAGCATTTCCACATCTGGCTGCTCAGATAGAAAGACGCGATACATCAATCGACTCCCTCCTATCCCACTCTTCTTGCGTACACCTGCCAAAACGCGCTTCGCCCAAGCCTCATTTGTCTCCACGAAAGTCGGCTTGTCAAAAAAAGTCGGCTGCCATTCTTCTGCGGCTACAATTCTTGTCGCTTCGGTCTTCAAGCGGTACGTCTCAAAAATGACGGTCAATAAGCCTTCGTAGGTATGGTCGTAGGTAAATGTCATGTATACATTTTGAGCGTAAATTCAAGATTTAGTATACTCATGAAGAGAAAAATGGTTCGTCTAGCGATTCATATCTATCAATCCAAAAATCCTGCAAAATGTTGTTCATCAATTGACTATGCGCTCGATGTGTTCTAATTTTGTGTAGTCTCGTCCCTAAAACGACCGGATTTTTATTCAATCAGCTTGCTATGAAAAAACGATTACCTTTACTACTCGCTTGTCTTGCCTTCCTATTTGGGCAATGCAGTACAGTAGAAAACGAAGAAGAACAAACAACAGCTATGGAGTTACCGGCACATGAACCCAACTGGGCTGCCAATGCCAATATCTACGAAGTTAATATCCGACAATATACACCCGAAGGGACGATAGATGCTTTTCGAACAGATCATTTAGAGCGGTTGCACGAGATGGGTGTCGATATTCTTTGGTTGATGCCCATTTTCCCAATCAGCAGTACCAAACGCAAAGGCGGACTTGGTAGCTACTATGCAGTTTCCAACTTTCGACAAATCAATCCTGAATTTGGGACAATGGCAGACTTCGAGGAGCTACTGCAAGCGGCACATGATTTGGACATGAAGATCATACTAGATTGGGTGCCCAATCATACCGGATGGGATCACGTCTGGATCGAATCAAATCCCGACTTTTACACACAGAAAAATGGCGAAATCACTGATCCCCTCAATGATGAAGGCGAGTCACATGGCTGGACAGATGTAGCTGACCTCAATTATGACAACAGTGAGTTGCGCAAAACTATGACCAACGATCTCCTCTATTGGGTGGAAGAAAAAGGAGTAGATGGCTTTCGGATGGATGTAGCCTTTTTGGTGCCGGAAGATTTTTGGAATTCAACCATCGAGCGACTGCGTACCGCGAATCCTGAGCTTTTTTTGCTGGCAGAAGCCGAAGAAGCCAACTTACGCAACATGGAACATCCTTTCACTGCTTCCTACGCTTGGTCATTTCATCACCTCCTGAATGATCTAGCGCAGCAAAAAGATAGTCTAGCCTCTATAGATCAGTGGCTATTGAACAATAATGAAAAATTCGAGCAAGGCTACAATATGCAGTTCATCACCAATCATGACGAAAATTCTTGGAATGGTACGATCACGGAGCGCATGGGAGAGGCGGCTAACGCATTCGCTGTCCTTGCCTTTACGATAGAAGGTATGCCCTTGATATACAGTGGTCAAGAAGCCAACTTGAGTAAGCGGCTAGCTTTCTTCGAAAAAGATAGCATCAACTGGAACGATCAATCCCTGTACGATTTCTATGCTACTTTACTAAGCCTAAAACATCGCAATCCAGCACTCTGGAATGGAGCAGCCGGAGGGCAAGCCATCCGTATTTCGACAGATCAGGACGACCATATTTATGCGTTTCGGCGCACGAAAGCGGACGATCAGGTCATCGTCATTCTTAACTTGAGTCCTGAAGCACAAGTCTTTCAGCTCAATTGCGCTATCTGTGAGGGTCGCTATTCGGATGTGTTCAAAGGCGAAACGATGGAAATCAGCAATACGCAGGAGATCAATCTGGGCGCGTGGGCGTATCAGGTGGTAGAGAAGGAAGGCGATTTTGAAGAATGACTGGGGCTTGAACAACGTCGAAATGACGGGTTAGACTCGTAGGTCAATGGAAAGCTGGACAAGGCAAAAAACGTAGGTATAGCAGGGCTAAGGCGTCCAGATAGCTATCGGGATTTAACGTAGTATAGCAACAAAATAACAAAGCCTGTTCCGTTTGCGGGGTTCAAATCGAAAGGTCATTTTTTTACCGTTCCTAAGTAGCGAGCTCCGAAGGTTTCTGAAATTCGAATAGGAGTAGCTGTAAAGGAAGATAGACTTGCCTTCCACATCTTTGCTGCTCAAATGAATCTAGTAGACCACGACTGTCTACAGGAAGACGCTCTGTGCTTGACCAATTATTGGTACTAATACCAATTTCAAAAACCAATTACGCATAAAAACGGATTCTTTCGAGCCTATTTTTCGTTGAAAAGCCTCGCCGACGCTAAGGCGTCTCCTGCGTTTTTCGCCCCCGCAAGCGGGACAGGCTTCAACTAGACTCAAAATAACCTAGTTTTTATTTACGTACTTCATTATTGAATTTGGTATAAATTAATATCGATCTTACAGGGGACTGGAAGTAGAGTGTTATATTTGGCGCGGCTATCGATAAATCAGATTACTTTTTAAACGCTCATCATGACGCTGCTCACTTTCAAACAGTACCTGTCTTCTTTATCCCAAATCGCTTTCCAACTACCTGACGGTACACTCGTCCCGCGTCACTTTCACGTCACAGAGGTCGGTAAGATTCAGAAAGAATTTATTGATTGTGGTGGTCAATTGCGCAGCGAGACAAGCATCAATTTACAGCTTTGGGAGGCAAATGATTATGACCATCGATTGCATCCTGAAAAATTGGTGCAGATCATCGAGCTGGCGACGCAACAACTTCACCTACCAGATGCGATCATTGAAGTGGAATATCAAGGCGCGACCATTCAGAAATTTGGACTGGATTTTGATGGTCAGCACTTTTTGCTGACGACTAAGCAGACGGCTTGTCTGGCAAATTGTATTCCTGAGCAAATGACGAATTTTGATTTGCCGCAGGCGGGGAATTGTTGTTAGTTTTGGGTTGATCGTAGGTAAGATGAAGGAACCGGCTGTCTTTCTCATGCCTTTGATTGTTAAACGCGATTATTCTCTTTATATCTCTTTCATCGGAATGATATTTGCGTTTTATTGATGAATCTTTTTGGCAAGATAAACACCATCTATGCCCACTTTTACGCAAAACGACATCCTCCAAGAGCTCGATCTTATCTTCACAAATACTTACGCTCCTTCTACCATAGAGAAGAGCAAAACACGCACGCATTTTTTCTTCTTTCTCGACCTAGAACATGGCTACTTTCATACTGCCGACAGCCGAATCCATTTGTATGCAGATACAAAACGATGGGCAGTTATATTTGAGAAAATCGGGTACAACAATCGTGGTTTTATAGCTGAAATTGATCTCAACTATATCGGCAATTGTGTAGCATACGTGTTAGAAGATAACGGTACTTATGAAAGTATAAGCAATACAAAAGCGATATACTTGATCGACAACAGAGAGTTCAATCGCATTCAGAACAAGGTCGGTAGCGATATGGAACAATTTGAGTTGATCGCTCCCGAAATGCAGTCCATACGCATCCGAAAAAAGCGCGTTCCGGTCTCTTTGGATGCAGATAAATACGAGCAACTAGGCATCAAAATCAGAAATTACGAAAATCCTAGACGACTGATTGATTTTGAAAGTCTCGTCCGCTATTTAGCTGCCGTGAAACCTGCAAGCATCCGCGCCACAGCAGAAGAAATCCGTACACAGCTACCCAAAGATCTGCCTAAACTAATGACCATCAATGGCTTTCATCACCTCAGCGTCTACGACGAACATCGCCTGCCTAGCCAAGTCGAAACCTACCAACTTATCGCCAACATTCTCGTTCATCGCAATCCTGATCTCTGGCGACCAACTTTGCCACCCAACAACCATTGGTCGAATTGGGAGTCGGGGCATCTGTGAATGACTTTCAAAAAAACGACGGACTTAGCAACCTTTAGGGCTAAAAATTAGTTTGCTATGCAACTAAATCAACGAGATGAATTTCTGTTGACTATTACCTAAGCCCGTGAAATAGAGCAATTTTCATGTTTTGAGATGATTTGAATAGGATGCGTCGCAGAAAGCAGACGATTTAAATTAGATCGAAACACTCAAGATGAAAATTCATTATTGAACTCAAACTAAGATGTCCAAATCACTCGACTTAAACAACACCGTCGTGCCATGGATGGCACGCACCACTAAGCTAGTGGGACTCTATTTTGCTGACATCTTGTCACAGCACGACTTTGATCTCACGCGCGAGCAATGGGTATTGCTCAAATGGCTGCATGACACAGATGGACAACGTCAAAACGATTTGGCACTCATCACCGGGCGCAATAAAGCTTCTCTCACGCGCCTCATTCACAACATGGAACGGAAAAGGCTAGTCGAGCGAAAAGTCGATGAGCAAGATAAACGCAGCAACCGTATTTTTTTGACCGAAAAAGGCAAGCAAATATATCAATCTACGCTGCCTGTTGTCTTCGACACCATTCACCAAATTCAAGCAGGACTCGAAGCCACCGACATTGATCGGCTCATTCAACTATTGCAAAAAATTCAAACCAACATCAGTGGAAGTACAGAAAAATTATAAACCGACCTTGCGCAAAATCATCTTAGGGATTTTGGCATTGGCACTTGTAGGCGCAGCTATTTTGATCAAAAATAAACTCGCCGAAGGCAAATCGAGAGCACGACCAGTTCCTCAAAAGAAGATCGCTTCGGTCTATGTGATGCCTGTGCAGAATGGCAGCACGCCCATCAGCATCAGCACCAATGGCAACTTGGAAGCCAAAAAACGCGTCGAGTTGTACGCTGAAGTACAAGGCATATTCGAAGGTAGTGCGCATACCTTTAAAGAAGGTGTTCGCTATCGCGGCGGAGAGACTCTAATTCGCATCAACGATGACGAGCACATCGCAACCCTACGTGCACAGAAAAGCAATTTGTACAATCAACTGATTTTGTTGTTGCCGGATTTGCGCTTGGATTATGCAGATGTCTTCCCAAAATGGCAAACCTATATTGACAATTTCAATATGGAGGAAAAGGTGAAGCCGCTACCAGAATTTGACTCTGAACAAGAGAAATTATACATCCTTGGCAAAGGCATACAAACTGTTTTCTTCAACATCAAAAACCTAGAGGAACGCTCTGTTAAATACCGCATCCGTGCACCTTTCACAGGCATTTTGACAGAAGCTTTGGTAGAAAAAGGGACACTCGTCCGCGCAGGTCAAAAGCTAGGCGAATTCATTGATCCGCGCACTTACGAACTTGAAGTCGCCGTCAACAACAGCTATGCAAAACTCATGAGCGTCGGCAAAACAGTCAAGCTTCAAGATGTGGAACGCACCCGCTCTTGGCAAGGCAAAGTCACGCGAGTCAATAGTCGTGTCGATCCATCTACACAGACCATTTCGACTTATATTCAAGTAAGCGGAGATGGACTACGCGAGGGGATGTACCTAGAAGCAGACGTGACTGCCAAAGAGGAAGCAAATACCTTTGAAGTCGACCGAAAACTCCTCGTCAACAACAGCAAACTCTATATTCTACAAGATAGCACCCTCCAATTGGTAGATGTACAACCGGTCTATTTCAAAGAAAACTCTGTCGTCGTTAAAGGCTTACGCGACGGTACGCCACTCATCGCCAAACCTGTCCCCGGTGCGTATGAAGGCATGCCTGCAAAGCGAATTGAAGAAAATGAAAACGAAGATAAGAGCATTACTTCTGCTGCTGAACTATAATCATAGACATTAGATAGTAGACGTTAGATGCTAGACGAGTGCAGTCTAGGGTCCAATATCTATCGTCTAGCATCTCAAAAAGTATGAAAAACATAATCGCCTACTTTATAAAATTCCCTGTTGCCGTTAATGTGCTAGTGCTAGCCTTTGTATTATTTGGCATCGGCGGACTATTGAGTCTCAAATCCTCCTTCTTTCCACTCAATGAGTCCAATGCCATCAACATCACGGTCGCCTATCCTGGGGCATCACCAGAAGAGATAGAGGAAGGGGTGGTTTTGAAGATAGAAGACAATCTGCGTGGACTGACCGGCATAGATCGAGTTACCTCTGTTTCATCCGAAAACTCAGCGACCATCACGGTAGAAGTATTTTCAGAATACGATACAGACCTCATTTTGCAGGATGTCAAAAATGCGGTAGATCGTGTCCCTTCCTTCCCGACGGGTATGGAACCACCCGTAATTGCCAAACGTGAAAATAGAAATGAGGCGATTAGTTTTACCATCAGTGGAGATGGCGTCGATCTGAAATCGTTAAAGAAAATGGCGCGGGATGTAGAGAATGATCTATTGGCATTAGATAGCGTCGCAGTTGAAGGTTCTTTATGGGATAGAATTTCTGCGACTTTAACCAATTCAAGAAATCTGCAAATATCTCAAGTCGAAATTTCTGGTTTTCCGGAAGAAGAGATCGAAATCGCAGTGCGAGAGAAAGATTTACTAGCGTATGATTTGAGCTTTGATGAAGTGGCGGTCGCTGTTGCGGGAGCCAATATTCTGACGACAGGCGGGACGATCAAAACAGATACCGAAGAATATTTGATTCGTGCTAACAATCGCGCTTACTATGGTGACGAACTTGATTTCATCGTTGTCAAAGCCAGTCCAGAAGGCGATGTGATTCATCTGCGAGATGTAGCTACTGTGCGCGACAAATGGTCTGAAAATCCCGAACGACTGTACTATAATGGAGATATTGCCATTCGGATTCGAGTCTCGACCACCAACAATGAAGACCTAGTTTCCGTCTCCCAAATGGTCAATGAATACATCGAAGACTTCAATATCGCCAATGAAAACGTAGCCCTCAATGTAACCCGCGATGCAGCCATTACGATTCGTCAGCGGACAGCTCTGTTGATGGAAAATGGAGGTATTGGGATTCTATTGGTCATGATTATGCTGTCCTTATTTTTGCGTCCTAGCTTAGCTTTTTGGGTAGCATTTGGCTTGCCGATTTCCTTTTTTGGGATGTTTATGCTAGCTCCGGGACTGATTACCATCAATGTCTTGTCGCTTTTCGGAATGATTATCGTCATTGGTATTTTGGTGGATGATGGGATTGTGATCGGCGAAAATATTTATCAGCATTACGAGCGAGGGAAGACACCTGTACGTGCTGCAATTGATGGGACGATGGAAGTATTGCCACCGATCATTTCTGCGATCTTGACAACCATTATTGCCTTTTCTACTTTCTTCTTTTTGGATGGACGAATTGGGGACTTTTTTACAGAAGTCGCTATTGTTGTGATGTTGACTTTAGGTGTTTCTTTGATTGAAGCATTGATTATTTTACCAGCTCACATTGCCCACTCCAAAGCGCTGAAAAAGCGAGATCAAAAATTATTTGTGCTCAATCGCTATGCGGAAGAAGGATTGATCTGGCTAAGAGATAAGGTCTATTCACCTGTCTTGGATTTCTTTTTGACTTATAAACTGTTGGGTGTTGCGATTCCAGTTGCTTTGGTACTCATCACGATAGGCGCAATGGAGGGTAAAATTGTCAGAAGTACTTTTTTCCCATCTATTGCAAGTGACCGCGTAGCGATCTCTGTCCGGATGCCGCAAGGGACGAGCGAAGTCATCACTGACTCCATTGCGACTGCCATCGAAACAGCAGCACGAGTAGTCAACGAAGAATTTACTGCTCGACAAAGCGACGGACAGCAAGTGATCGAAAATATCATCCGCACCATAGGACCAGGCAGTGCCAATGCGACTGTTGATCTCAATCTACTGCCAGGCGAAGAGCGCGATTTTGCTTCCGATGAGATTGCGAACGCAGTGCGAGAACGCATCGGAAACATTTATGAAGCGGAGAGTGTCATTTTCGGTTCAGGTTCTAATTTCGGAGGTAGTCCGGTCTCGATTTCCCTAGTCGGCAACAACATTCAAGAACTCAAAGCTGCCAAAACAGAACTAAAACAAGGTCTGGAGCAACTGTCACAGCTCAAAGATATTTCAGATAATGATCCTGCGGGGATTAAAGAAATTCGTTTGCAACTAAAAGACAATGCTTATCTACTTGGCTTAAATCTTAACTATGTCATGTCGCAAGTCCGTAGTGGCTTTTTTGGTCGATCTGTACAGCGTTTTCAGCGAGGGCGAGATGAGATCAGGGTTTGGGTACGCTATGATTTGGCAGAGCGCAGTTCCATCAAAAATTTAGACGATATGCGTATCCTGACGCCTGCCGGGACGCGTGTGCCATTGAAAGAAATTGCAGATTATAGCATTATCCGGGGCGATGTGGCGATCAATCACTTAGAGGGACGTCGCGAGATCAAGGTAGAAGCGAGTTTCAAGAATCCAAAGGAAAGTGCGACGGATATGCTAGAACTCATCAAGGCAGACATCATGCCAGATATTTTGGCTAAAAATCCAACGGTGAAACCCATTTATGAAGGACAACGTCGCGAAGCCAACAAACTGACAAAATCAGTCAATACAGTCGTTCCAATCATCCTATTTTTGATTTATGCCATCATTGCGTTTACGTTCCGGTCGTATACACAGCCGTTATTGCTGTTTATTTTGATTCCTTTTAGTTTGATCGGTGTCGCTTGGGGACATTATATTCATGATTTTCCGATCAATTTGCTGTCGTGGTTGGGCATCATCGCTTTGATCGGTATCCTCGTCAATGATGGTCTCGTCCTCATCGGTAAGTTCAATTCTAATTTAAAAGAAGGACTCGATTTCAATGAAGCCTTGTACGAAGCTGGACGCTCTCGTTTTCGAGCGATTTTCTTGACTTCTTTGACGACTATCGCCGGACTTGCGCCATTGATTTTTGAAACAAGCAGACAAGCGCAATTCCTGATCCCAATGGCGATTTCGATCTCCTACGGCATTTTCGTCGCTACTTTCTTGACGCTTTTCCTTTTACCCCAATTGTTGTCGATCAGTAATGAAATCAAGATGGGCGTCCATTGGCTAAAATCTGGCGATATGCCGAAACGTAAAGAGGTGGAACGGGCGATTGTGGAGAAGCGATCGCTGGAGAAGGAGCCGGTGGAGGTTTAAAAGCCGTTAGCCATTAGCGATTGGCTATTAGCTGTTCAGCGATTTAGAGTTTCATTTCAGCTTTTGATTGGAACATCTGCACATCCAGACATCAAAAAATCTGCACATCAATTTATCCTAACATGAAATACATCATCACTATCCTATCTTGCTTCTTAACCTTCATTACAGACGCACAAAACCTATTCACCTCCGATCAAGCCGTCCAAAATGCGCTAGCCAATAACTACAACATTCGACTGGCACAAAATATTGTGCTGATCGCGACGAACAATACAGACAAGCGACTCAACGGTTACTTGCCAACGGCGACACTGAATGGAGGTCCCAATGCTAACTTGGGTAGCTCAACACAGCAACTAGCAGACGGAAGACAACTGTCCTTCAACAATGCCTTTTCTTGGAATATCGGGGCGAATGTGACTGCTAATTATCTGATCTATGACAAAGGGCGCGATCTGACCTTGGAGCAATTGAAATCGACCTTAGATTTGACAAATTTGGAGTTGCGACAAGCTATAGAACTGAATATGCAAGATGTCCTGACGGCTTATTATCAATTGGCGCAACTGACCGAGCGTGTTGACTTGCAGCAACAGACGATTGAACTGTCTCAGCGACGTCGACAGCGCGCTCAATATCGGTTTGATTATGGTCAAGGAAGCAAGCTAGATGTACTGAATGCGCAAGTAGATATTCAGAGAGATACCGTCGATCTTATTAACCTACAACAGCAAATTGCCAATGCTCAACGCAACCTAAATTTCTTGATCGGACAAAAGATAGAAACAGATTTTGAGGTCGATACGAGTCTGCAATATTTGGAAACAACGACTTTCCAACAACTCAGACAAAGTATGATGAGCAACAACATTCAACTGCGCATCTTACAACAAAACCGCAATCTGCTGGAGTACGATTTGGAGATCAACAACGCCGTTCGCTACCCAAGTGTTAGCACCACGGCAGGCTACAATTTCAACTATCAAGACAATGCGGAAGGCTCTTTCTTTGTCTCTTCCAACAGTCGCGGCTGGAACTTGGGTGTCAATGTGGCTTGGACGCTTTACGATGGCGGCGTCCGAAAAATGCGCGAGCAAAACATCAAAGTCAATGCCAACAACCTTGTCGTTCAGCGACAGCAATTGGAACAACAACTGCTCACCACCTTGACCAATGCCTGGGAAAGCTATCAAAACGCGCTCTTCATCCTCGACGTCGAACGCCAGAACTTAGCCACCAATCAACTCAACTTCGAGCGTACCGAAGAGCAATTCAAAGCCGGACAAATCAGTTCCATCGAAATCCGGCAGGCACAATTGAACTTGTTGAATGCCGCTGTCAATTTAAATACGGCGAAGTATGACGCGAAGATCATTGAATTGCAGTTGCTGCAATTGAGTGGAAGATTGATGGAGTAATGCGCAATTTGCTAAGTCTGCGCCTAGCGAGGGTGTGAGCAAGACTTGGTAAATTTAAATCAGGAACTAAAATAGAAATATTGAGTGTTCAGATGGGAAAAGAATTCTACTCATGAACGACAAACAAATCAAACGTACCAGTAAATTCCTCAGTCTCATCCTCCGACATCGCCCCGAAGTCATCGGGATTGAGCTAGACGAAAATGGCTGGGCGAATATAGATGAACTCATCCAAAAAATGAACGCCAAAGACGCGAATGTCAATTTGGACATCCTACATACCGTCGTCGCCACCAATAACAAAAAACGCTTCACTTTCAACGACGATCAGACCAAAATCCGCGCCAGTCAAGGACATTCTATTGGCGTCGATCTGGACCTGACACCACAAACACCGCCTACCATTCTCTATCACGGCACCGCTCAACAATTCGTCGATAACATCCAACAACAAGGGCTCAAAAAGATGAATCGGCAACACGTACATCTCAGCGCAGACCTGGCAACTGCCAGTCAAGTGGGACAGCGACATGGCAAACTGTTCATCTTTGAAGTAGCTGCCGCGCAAATGGAGCAAGATGGTTTTACGTTTTATCTGTCCGAAAATGGGGTGTGGTTGACAGAGGCAGTTCCGGCGAGATATTTGAGTGTATTCAAATAGTCAGATATTTTTAAAGTGGAGATGAATAGTACATTTCCATTGCAGTGTATTTTACCCTGAAAGCAGTCCGACATCCGAAATCTCACATCCGAAATCCCTATTCTGACCAACTTTCCTTACTTTGTCACTCCAACTGACGACTCACTCGATTATGGTAGCACGTTTTATTTGTCTCCTACTTGCGCTCTTCATTTATCAGTTTTCCCAGGGCTGTACTTTCGATAGCTACAATCTCGGCTATAGCTTCATCAATCCTGAACTGGTGCGCAAAGCCGTAGAACCTGCTCCATTTTTCCTAGATGTTCGTTTTGCTGATTTGTACGAAAGTTTCAAGGACGAAGAAGAACGAAAAGAGCTATCCAATGTCCAAGAGTGGCAAGATCGGGTTTGTGATTATGCGACAGAAGAAGAAGTGCGTGCCGTCATCTATGAAAGTGATCTCAATGATGTATTGAGTATGCGCAGTGTGCGCCAAGACCCAAAACGTGGCTTGGGTTTGCGTTTCAAAGGCAATGATTTTGCAGATTATCTGATTGATTTGGGATGCGATGAGACGATTAACTACCTTATTTTTGCGAAACGTTGTGAGCCATTTGTGACTGTGCCTGATGATCTTTGGGATGACATCAATCGCAATCTAGCTGCCATGAATGACCTCATCGAAGAGGGCACGAAAGCATTTAAGCGCACCGATTCCCACTACATTCGACTGCGATATGCGTATCAAGTTATCCGACTGGCACACTATGCCAAAGACTACAAACTCACCCTACAACTCTACGAATACTTCATGCCCAAAACCGACGAGCGCAATAGCTTGATCGTACATTGGATAGGGGGACATTATGCAGGTGCGTTGCGTGCTTTGGGCAACAATGTGGAAGCTTCTGCCATCTATGCGCGCATTTTTAGCGAATGCCCGGGGCGGCGCGAATCAGCTTTTCGTAGCTTTCTGATTCGGACAGATGATGAATGGGAAGAATGTTATTTGCTTTGCAAGACCGCCGAAGAGCGAGCAGCCATGTACACCATTAGAGCAGGACGCAATAAAGGACGTGTGCTGGAAGAAATGAAAAAAATTTATTCCGTCACACCCAAAAATGACTTTTTAGAGTTACTGCTGCTGCAAGAAATGCGCCGTTTGGAAGATGCTTTTCTAGGATATCCGGAAGAAGGGTATGCCTTGCATCAACGAGTCGCTCATCGTAAACCCAAATATGATGAAGCTGAATATTTAATTGATTTACAGGACTTTGCGCGTACTTGTCGTCAAGAAAACTTGGTGAAAAACAAAGAATTTTGGCATACGGCAGAAGGCTATTTAGAGTTTTTGGCAGGCGATTATTACAAGGCAGGACAAACCCTCCACGAAGTAGAACGCTACGTCCAGAATGAAGAACTCAGCAATCAAATCAACATTTTGCGAACGGTCATTTATTTATCACAGATCACAGAGATAGGCGAAGAGGAAGAAGAAAAAATATTGGCACTGCTAGAGGATGAAGAGCTGTTGTCTCGCTATCCTGACTTCAAAGATTATTACGAAAATCGCATTGCCAATTTGTATCTAGAAGCTGGACAAAACGGATTGGCATTCTTGGCATTTTACAATTTTGACGACCTAAAATACAACCCTGATCTCGACCTCATCGACGATATAGAGTCGGCTATCGAAAGCGGCGAATTTGATCGATTCATCAATCTACTGGGGCGCGATACCTTGACCAATTCGGCAATTTTATCCTTGACAGACATCCGAGGCACCTATCACATGGCGCGAGGTCAGTGGCTAGAAGCGAGCTTAGTCTGGGCAAGTATTGATCGTTCAGACTGGCGACAGTTTGCTTTATCCAATCCCTTTCGCGAACGTTTCGATGAGTGTATCAGCTGTCGTTCTGGCATGATTGTCAGCGATAGAGATAGCATTGGATTGTACACCAAAGGCGCGATTATAGAAGAACTGCTGGAGCGCGAGAGACGAGCGCGGCTAGGTGGATACGAAGGCACGGACATTTTATACGATATGGGCGTTGCGATCTACAATATGTCTTACTTTGGACTGGGCTGGCAAGCGACCGATTTTTTTAGAAGTGGGACTTCCTACACGCCTTGGAACTTAAAAGCTGCCAATGGCGTCGTCCGGCATCCGATGGCACCTTATGGCAACAAAGAAACCTTCGACTTGGTCAATACTGCCATCATTTACTTCGAGCAAGCATATAGTTTTGCGATGGCACAGGAGCGTTTTGAGCTAGCAGCTCGGTCGGCTTTTATGATTGCTAGATGTCAGCAAAAGCAGTACTATATGTCCGATGCTTTCCGACCGAAAGGCTATAACAACATTCCAGTACCCACAGATGAATATATGAAAGGCTATGCTTATTTGAGCGAACTAGCGTTCACTGATTTTTATAAGCAAATCATTCAGGAGTGCAAGTATTTTGAGGCGTATATGCGGTGAGGTCAATGGGCTACAATAAAATTTCTTTCCATTTATCAGTTTCAGCCACTTCCTTTATGACTTCATTTCTCTTTTCTAAAAATGCTTTCATATAGTTCTCTAGAAACAACTTATCTGCCATTCTGCCTAAAAATCCCAATGGTGAAATGTAATGAAATACATCTATCATTAGTGTTTGACCTTCTTGTTCTTCAAAAATATGTTCGTGCTTGAAGCTTTTAAAAACACCTTTTTCCATCTCATCCACGAAATAATCTGGTCGCTGGAATGCTGTAATTTTTGAGGTCAATCTTTGATAGATACCGAAATGTTTTGCTCTCCAAGTAACTGACTCACCTAAACCAATAAGTCCTGATGTTACCCCTGCAATCGCTTCTTCATTTGTAGCCTGAGCTGAATATTTATGTAGGTCTATACTTCTTGAGAGATCAAAAACCACTTCTATGCTTCCCTCTATGTATGTTTCAAGTCTGATTATTGGCATAGGTCAATTTTTCTTTGTAACAACTGACTTCTACTTCTTCAAATAATAGATAGTTCCTCTTCCTTTCCCTACTTGTCTGATAATATTTTCATTTTTCAAGTACACAATATCCTTTCGGATAGAGTGGATACTTTCAGAGGAAAAGTGATTAGCAATATCGCTTATTTTTACTGGTTCATTCAATTGAATATACGCTAAGATATTTTTTTGGCGATCAGTGAAATACGATCTAGCATGTTTGATATTCTGGAATCGTGCTTCTAAAATGTCAATAGCTTGGTGTAGCATTTTGAGAAAGTAAACAATCCACTCTGTAATGTTTTCTTGCTCAGTATATCTATCTTTCTGTCCACTCATCAGAACTTTGTAATATGCTTTCTCTTGTTTTTCTATTTCAGTCTCCATAGAAGCATAATTCATGAAATCATAGTCCATCTTTAATAAAAGTAGTGTAGTCAATAGTCGGGAAAGTCTACCATTACCATCCTGGTAGGGATGTATGGAAAGAAACTCGTAAATAAAGGTAGCAATGACAATCAGGGGATGATATTTCTCTCCTCCTAAATGTTCATTTGTCCAATTAATAGCCGCTTCCATCTCTACATCTACCAAGGCAGGTTCTGTAGTATTGAAAATGACTTTTTGGTTTCCGCCTGGATACTTAGCAACCACTTTATTGGTTATTCTTTTATAATTCCCTCGATGGTATTCATCTTTTGAGCTTGCCCTCAAGAGCATCTTATGTAAATGATGGATAGTATTTTTTGTCAGTTCACTTTCTTCATGCGCATCAAGTATCAATTCTAAAACCTCATAGTATCCAAATACTTCCTGCTCATCTCTTTGCTTTAACTCACTGATTGATAAGTTTTTTAATAAATTTTCTACTTCTTGATTGTCTAAAGTAGACCCTTCTATTCTAGTAGATGAACCAATACTGGCGATAGTAGCAATTTGTTTGAGTTCACGCAGTAGTTTCGATTCCTTCAATTCTAATCCTGTCCATTTTCCTTTGAAAGCATCAATGTAAGCAATCTCTTTAATGATGATCTGAGTAGAGATGAAGTCTAATTTCATTTTTTGATCCATCGTTTCTTCTTTGCTGTTAAAGACAAAGTACAATATTAGAAAGTTATTAGTATTTTATTAGAAAAAATTAATCGTAGCTATTATTTATCAGACTACTCACTCGTTAAAAAACTGTTAAGAACTTTCATCTCAACCTCCCTGCCCTTACATTTGCAGTCACTCATTCCGAGATGAGGTCGATTCAGATCTTCCTTTCAGAATGATTTTATAAAGAAGAGTGGAGAGATCAGGCTCTATGAAACTCTGGCAACCTTGGCGACTTGCGTTGATGGTGCCACATCCTGCCAAATATTTTTTGGAAAGATAAAATCAATTCATGTTTTCAAATTTCAAGACAGTAATTATCCAGGAGCGCACAACAAATTGCTTTCGATGTATCGGAATAAGTTGTTGTTGCTGATCGTCTATTTGCATCCGTTCATTTTATTGTACTCAAATACATCCGGTACGTAGTGGTAGATGCAACTAGCAGGTCGTCCTATATCATCACATCATTCATCATTCATCAAAAAAATTAAACAAATATGTCAGAGCAATTAAGATTTGAAACCCTACAGCTCCATGCTGGACAAGAAGTAGACGGCACTACCCTATCGAGAGCTGTTCCTATTTATCAGACGACTTCTTACTTATTCAAAGATAGTGTCCACGGCGCTAACTTATTCGCACTCAAGGAATTCGGGAATATTTATACTCGTATCATGAACCCGACGACGGATGCTTTTGAGAAGAGAATCGCAGCTTTGGAAGGTGGTGTGGCAGCCGTAGCAACAGCTTCCGGTCAGTCCGCTCAGTTCATCGCATTGAACAATATTCTAGAAGCAGGCGACAACTTCGTTTCCTCTTCTAATCTATATGGTGGTACGTATAATCAATTCAAAGTCGCCTTCAAACGCTTAGGTGTAGAAGTGCGCTTTGCGAGTGGAGAAACAGCTAGTGACTACGAACGATTGATCGACGAAAACACCAAAGCGATCTACTGTGAGACCATCAGTAATCCACGCTTCAATGTGCCTGATTTTGAAGCTTTGGCAGCTGTAGCGAAAGATCATGATTTGCCATTGATTGTCGATAATACATTTGGCGCAGGTGGCTATTTGTGTCGTCCGTTAGAGCATGGCGCAAATATCGTCGTAGAATCAGCTACCAAATGGATTGGTGGACACGGAACGTCCATAGGTGGTGTCATCGTCGATGGTGGTAACTACAACTGGGGCAATGGCAAATTCAAGCAGTTCACAGAGCCATCTGACGGCTATCATGGCTTGGTCTTCTGGGATGTATTTGGTACAGATGGTCCGTTCGGCAATATTGCTTTTGCGATTCGTGCGCGAGTAGAAGGATTGCGTGATTTTGGTCCGGCTTTGAGTCCGTTCAATGCATTTTTGCTCTTACAAGGTCTAGAGACATTGTCTTTAAGGGTGCAACGCACGGTCGATAATGCCTTAGCTTTGGCAAAATGGTTGAGCGCACACGACCAAGTCGAACAAGTGTGGTATGCAGGTCTGGAAGATCATCCGGCTCATGCTCACGCCAAAAAATACTTGAAGCATGGCTTTGGCGGCGTCTTATCTTTCACCATCAAAGGCGACAAAGAAAATGCCACTAAGCTAGTCGATAGCTTGAACTTAGTCAGCCACTTAGCGAATGTTGGAGATGCGAAAACACTCATCATCCAGCCAGCGGCGACGACCCATCAGCAGCTATCTGACGATGAGCAATTAACAGCAGGTGTTTTGCCGAATCAGCTACGTGTCTCTGTCGGTATAGAACATATCGAAGACATCAAGGCAGATTTTGAGCAGGCATTTGCGAAAGTGAGTGGCGGCGTTTTGGCGTAATTGTAATAATGTTTTTCCAATGTTTTAGGATGGAAACGCAGATTAGACGGATTTGACTGATCTAAACGGATTAAGAAAAAATCTGTAAAATCCGTTCGATCCGTTTAATCCGCATTCCTATCCTACACTGTACTTAACTTGTCATTTCAACGTGCAACAACTACATCACCCACACCCCTTCACCACTGAATCTGGCTACACCTTTCCTGATCTCAACATCGCCTACTGCACCTATGGTGAACTCAACGAGACACGCGATAACGTCATCTGGGTCTGCCACGCCCTCACTGCCAATGCCGACGCTGCCGACTGGTGGAATGGACTCATTGGAGCAGGAAAACTCTTTGACCCAACGCGCTACTTCATCATTTGTGCCAATATGTTAGGGTCTTGTTATGGCACGACTTCGCCTATCAGCATTCATCCAGAAACTGGAAAAAAATACGGTAAAGACTTCCCAGTAGTAACAGTACGCGATATGGTCAAAGCACATCAGATTCTAAGAGAAGCTTTGAATATTCAAGCAATCAATCTACTAGCAGGTGGCTCTATGGGTGGACAGCAAGCTTTGGAGTGGGCGATTATGGAACCAGACTTATTCAAACGTGTCGCCGTCATTGCTGCCAATGCCAAACACTCCGCTTGGGGGATTGCATTCAATGAGTCGCAACGAATGGCACTCGAAGCCGATCCGACTCTATACACGGACGAGCCCAATGCCGGACAAAAAGGACTAGAAGCCGCGCGCGCTATGGCGATGCTCTCTTACCGCCACTACCAAACATACGAAAGCACACAGACCAATACGGATGATCGGTTCGACAATTTCAGTGCCAGTTCTTATCAACGCTATCAAGGGTACAAATTGTGGAAGCGATTTGACCCGATCAGTTATTGGATACTAGGCAAAGCGATGGATAGTCATGATGTGGGCAGAGGAAGAGGTGGTCTTATCGAAGCCTTGAAACTGGTGAAAGCACCCACCGCAGTTATTGGCATACAGTCGGATATTTTATTTCCCATCGAAGAGCAACAGTTCATCGCACAATACATTCCTAATGCCCAAATCGAAACGATTCAAAGTCCGTATGGACATGATGGCTTTTTGATTGAGTACGAGCAATTGACGAAAGTGCTGGATCATTTGCTGGATATTGGTGTGAGCAAAGAGCCGGTCTTAAGTCAGTTGTCGCCAGAAGTGCCAGGGTCGGAGTTGTTCTGAGTGCTTGATAACACTTCAATGTAAGCCAAACGTATATGACTTTAGCGGAATATATGCTCGTTTTGCTGCGTATCGAATTTAAACGAGAGTCCGATATCGACGACTACTCCAAAGCATAAAAGAACTGCTCGGAGACGATTTTGCCGTTTTCTACTCGATAGATGGCAATTTCTTCATCCACTCTTCTCGGTTGTCCTTTCATAGTAATATCCATCTTAAAACCGACCGAAAAATGGTTGCCGGAGACAATCGGTTCTTCGACTTCCATACCATGAAATTCCTCCACCATTTCCTCCCACATTTTGCCTTTTTGCTGCATGGCTTCTATCCCTTCCGTTCGTTGTGGAAAGCCTTGTGCGCCTTCCATTTCTATGCTCACCGCGTCATCGGAAAAGAGATTCGGATAAGCTTCATCGGACTGTCCTGTGCGGCAGTAATGCACTAGTTGATCTGCGATTTCTTGTACTGTCATAAGTATGATTTGTTTGTTTGTTTGATAATACTACAAATATACGAACAGTGACTGTCAGAAGCTGTCAGGGGTGGTAATCAATGGATTCACAATCTCTAAAATAATTGCCCAAATCAAAATGTTTATCCTCAAATGTCTCCATTAACACCTTGAAGTGCTGTATCCGATCCAACCGAAATGCTCTATAATCATCTCTCAACCGACACCAACCAATCACAATCCATCGCTCGTCATAGCTATAAATCGCCAATGGTTCTATTTTTCGTTCCGTCAACGGTTTGTTGGGCGCTTGATAAGTCAGATCGACCACTCTAAAATTGATAATTGCCATCTGAAAGTGGGTCAAAGAAGTCGATTTGATGGAACTTGCCTCACTTTTAAGCACTAGCATTTTGCTATTCAACAACTCCCCTTGCGATTGTAATGACCGCTTGAATACAGACTTTATTTTCTGCAAAGTTTGATCGAAATGCTGAATCAAAGAGGCATCGTTGGTACTTGCGATCAGTTGTTCTGCGGTAATGAGCGCATTGACTTCCATTTCATTGAACATTACGGGTGCGACCGTATAACCTTCCATAATCGAATAGCCCTTTCCCTCAATGGTTACTATCGGAACGCCCAACACCTCTAGCTTTTTGATGTCTCTGTAAATTGTCCGCACACTTACTTCAAATCGCTTCGCCAGCTCGGTACTCGTCACTATACGTTTCGATTTGAGGATGGTGAGCATGTTAATTAGGCGGGAGAGGTGATTCATGTTTTTGAGGTGAAGGTAAGCACTGTTTTAATGTGACTAAATCCGATCGCCCTTCAACTCGAAATGAAAAACAATTTGATGGCGATAGATATTTTCTTGCCATCCAAAAGCGGTCAAGATGAGACAGCCATTATCTCGGTCAGCAATCAACTGCTGTTGCAGTGTTTGTGCATTGGCGATAGGCACTTCTTGATACGCTTCCAATATCTCTTTTAAAAGATCAAATCTAGTTATTGTATCACCCATTTTATGATGCGTTGGTCTGCCAAATTAACGTCTGTAGATCGTTAACAATGTTTGCAAGGATTTGCAATCCGAAGCAATTTTTCTACAAATCTCCTGATTTGTGTTTGTTGTAAGTTATGCCGATAAGGAGATCGGAGTAAAGCCTAGTGGCGGATTGCAAGTCCGCACTAGCAGCTTGAACATATATGACACGAATATATTTTATTTGCTCTAAAATTTAGATTTCGCGAAACTTTTTGATATAATCGCCGTTAATTTACTATATTAATAAAAATGTAGTACAAAAAATACAAATTATATCCTACAACAATTTTTAGAATGGATAATAATTCAATTAAGTCTGATAGATTCAAGCGAGTAGCATCTAAGAGAGTAGATAAAGTTCTTGTTACACTTAGGAGTTTAACTAAATGTGCCAATTTAAACAACTATCAGTACAGTCAAGAGGATGTTGAAAAAATGCTAAAGGCTATAAAAAATGAAATTAAAGTCTTAGAAATAGAATACAAGAAAAATCTAAATAAAAATTCCGAAAAATTTAATTTTTGATATGAAAGAAATCTTCCAAGAACTACAGATAGCATATAAACCTGAACAGGTCAGAAAGGTAATACAGAAAATTGGTATGAAAAGGATCAGATGGGAAGAGGTAGGAGGTAGAAGAAATAACCTTGCCACTATTAACATTGGGACTGATCCTGCAGCAGGAGTTACAGAAAGGATTACAAATGCTGTAGATGCAGTATTAGAAAAAGAATGGATAGCTAAGGGGAAACCTGATGAGTTTACTTCTCCTAGGATGGCTTCTGAAAGATGGTTTGATGTGGAAAATGGAAAGATTGCAAATATAGAATCTGCTAGGGACAATAGGATTACTTCATTGTCAAAAGAAATCAATGTAACATTATACGATTCTGGAAACGATAATAAGCCGACGGTGGAGATTAGAGATCACGGAATTGGTTTACGGTCAGAGAAATTCAGAGAAACAATTCTTGCATTGAATGGAAGCAATAAAATCGGAAAATTATATTTAATGGGTGCATACGGTCAAGGGGGGTCAACAGCACTGTCATATAATAACTTCACCGTAATTATATCCCGTCCGTTTTTCCCAAAGGACAAAAGAAGAAAACCTAAGGTATCATTTACAATTGTAAACATCAATCCTGGAGATGCAAATAAAGATAAGCATGAATGGTATGAATATATGGTAGACAAATCTACAGGATTCCCTTTTGAAATTGAGATTGATGATACTGACTTCGAACCTGGCACCTTAGTCAGACACGTTGTGATGGATTTAGGAAAGTATAAAGGAAAGATAACAACTCCTTCAAACTCGCTGTGGTATCTAGCTCATAATTATTTGTTTGATCCAATTATACCATTTACCATATCAGATAGAAGAAAAGGAAGATCTGACAATCGCACAGTTACTGGAAACAATAGACTGTTAACTTATACCGAAAATTTAGAGTATAAAAATTCCGTAACACAGACATTTAAAAATGGAAAGGTTACAATTTATTGGTGGGTTCTAAACACTCTGGGAGAAGATCCTAAAAATAGAATAAAGCATTATGCGAGTGTATCGAATCCTATCATTATCACCTTTAATGGTCAGAAACAGGGAACAATAGGAAATGGATTAATCAAAAACGATTTAAAGCTTCCGTTTTTGGATAGGTATATTATAGTTCAAATCGAAGCAGATAATCTAGATAATGATTCAAAACGTCAATTATTTAGTAGTACCAGAGAATCTCTTAGAGATACCTCGATCCTTGAAGAGTTAAAAAGGTTGACCATAGCTACATTAAATGAGGATGATGAACTTAAAAGACTCGATAGAGAGAGAAAACAGAGATATTTCAAAAAAGATGATGCTCAAGTATTGGACAGTTTGAGAAAAAGACTCGCTAGACGTATTAATACTTTTTTAAAAAGTTCTGGTTCGGGAGAAGCAGTTTCAACTTCTACCGATGATATAGATAATGGCAATGCGACAGATAAGAAGCCAGAAATTCCGATTGAGGATCCACCTACTTTCTTTGAAATCACTACAAAGTCTCCTAAAGAAGTACTCGGAGGAAAACTTTTTCCGTGAAATTTAGAACTGATGCTCATCCAAATTATTTTGCAAAACCTGAAACCTTTGCTGCTTTTATAGATCCTCAATCTTTTGGACATTTTACAGGAACAGCAAAAGTAAACGGAGGTTATGGAATGGCGTTTTTCAAGGCGAGTGAGGAAGTTGAGATCGGAGAAAATGCCCAAATAACTCTAGAAGTACGACCTCCTGGTCAAAAATCCTTAAGTGCTACACTTGATATAATAAGTATTGAACCGCCTGAAAATTCTGATCCAAAAAATTCGGGAGGTAAGCGAACCCCTAATATCAATGTACACTATGTCAACAAAGATGATCCTTACTTTATTGAGAATAATTGGAATGAATTAGATGTCGCATCTATTGAGGAAGGGCAAGATGAAATTAATATATTTGTGTCAGAAGAAAACAAAAATCTAACGAGACTGATTGCAAGAGCTCAGAGAAAAAATGACGAAGCAGTAAGAAATGTCAAAAACAAATATCTAGAGCATATTTCCTTTCACGCATTTGTCCTTAGCAAAAATAAACCTGAGAACTACTTGGCTGAAGAAGACTCTGCTATTTCTAGTGAGACTTTAGATAAGATAAGAAGTGCAGAACTATTTAATGCAAGTGAAACTGTCTGTGGGATTATTAATGATTTCTTTGAAGTTATAATAACTGAAAGTATAGAAGAAGATGAATCTGTACTAACGAAATGATTGAATGGAAGATAACTATAACGTAAGCCCTTGGTCAAAAACTAATAATACCGATCCTCTTCACTCACTTTGCTCATATCTAGGTGCTTTTCCACCAGGTTTGGCTAACTATTTCATTAGATATTTTACTGATGAAGATGACATTGTCTTTGACCCTTTTTGTGGAAGAGGAACTACTTTACTTGAAGCTAGGCTTTTAAATAGGAGATCAATAGGGTCAGACCTTAATCCGATTGCCTTAAAGTTATCGGATGCAAAATCTATAAGAGTAAAGTATAATGAGATTTTAAATAGGATTGAAGAGCTAGAATCAGAATTCTATTTACCTCTTTTTCTCCCTGAATCTGTAGCGCAATCTGACGAAATTAGGCTAATTTTTCACGATAGAACTCTGGCAGAATTGTGCTATCTGAGATGTGAATTATTAGAATCAAATAGTAAGGTAGATCGCTTTATCCTTGGAGCATTGCTGGGTATAATGCATGGTGGAGAAAGAAAAGATGGTTCCTCTGGATATCTTTCTATAAGTATGCCAAACACCTTCAGTATGTCTCCAGACTATGTTAGAAGGTTCGTACAGACGAAGAATTTAAATAGGTGCTACAGAAATGTTTTTAAGACTCTAAATGAAAAAGTTGAACGAATTTTTCAAAAGCATAGTTCTCCAGAAGTAGAGTCAAAAGTTATTGAATGTGATGCGAAACAACTGACTGAGTCAAAACATTTTCATCCTTATAAAAATAAGGCTAAGTTAGTTTTAACCTCTCCACCTTATTTAGGAGTCGTAAATTATGCAAAACAAAACTGGATTAGGTCATGGTTGCTAGATGCAGATCCCGACGTTACCTCAAATAAATTAGATGACGACTTAACACTTACTGATTGGCTAAAATTTTCTGATAGAGTAATAAAACAGCTAAGTGAGTTTTTAGCAGATGATGGTGTAGCCGTTTTGGTTATAGGTGATGTAGCGAAATCAAAGAATAGTGTGATACCGTTAGCTCGTGACTTTTGTCGCTTAGTAGAATCAAAGGAATACTTTAAAAACGTATGGGTATATTCTGATTATATAAAAGATAAGACAACTAGAATTTGGGGTAATACACAAGGCAATGCAACAAAAACAGATAGAATTGTAATTTTATCAAATACAAATCCTTTCAAAGCCAATAAGAGAGTAAAGAAGTCTGAGAGAATTACACAAAAAGAAATTTTTGATAACACAAAAGCATTTTTAGCAAAAGTGAAATAAAAATTAGCTCGAACTACCCATTTTCACAAGCTTAATAGAAGAATCAAAGTCACAGAACTTTGATTCTTTATCCTGATAAAATATTTGCACAAAACACTACAGTTTAAGTATAATTATCTGCACAAGACGAAATTTAGTCGATAAGGCAAGTATCTTGCCAAATCGTCGTAATTTTCAGCCATACTGTTATTAGTCCGTTTTGCCGATCACATGGAAATAGTAATTTCTATAGATCCTCAACAACCTCCAACTCATTCTCAATATCCAACAAAACCAATTGACCACTTTGATACTCAGAAATAAACTGCTTTAAAAGATCAGTGTATTCGGATAGCGACAAATCGGACTTACCCATTTTGCCTTTCTTTGGATAGACAGTGAGAAAGGTAGTTGTGCTGGTCTGTCGATTGACGATACTGATGACTCGAAAACCACCACTTTTACCTTCGGACATAGCGGAGTTTGGAACTCTAGATTTGATTAAAATACGTTGGTCTTCGTCATTGACGACTCTGATAGTTGTTCCTTTTTGAATCATTTGGTCGATGGCTTCCACTCCGATATACTCTTTGCAAATATCTGCTCGCACTCGAAAATAGTTGTTCTTCTTTTTCTTCTCTAGTGCGGCTATGGCTTCCAAAAAACTAGAAATGGATTGATACTGAATCATGCTACAAGTTTTGGAGGCTATTCATCAATTGATCCATTTCTTCGCTTTCATCGAGTAGCTTTCTAGTTTGCTGATCTTCCAGATATTCTTCCTTTGTTTTGTTGTAGAAGTAGTCTAGCCACTCAAAGTCACAAAATTTGGACTTTTCATAGTCGATGATTTTTCCGTTATCTGTCGAAATCCAAGAATAATGATGATGCGTTTCTCTAGATACTTGAAAAGCGTAAGTGTTTTTAAAATGCTGAATGGTTGCTTCTATCGTTTCTTTTTCTGTAGCACTCCAGTCATTGGATGGATTCACTGTTGAGGACTTATAAATAGAATGACCATCGTAGCGATCACTCTTCCATTGTCGCTGTATCCATTCATTTTCTTCCATCAATTTGAGCAATGTATCAACCCCCATCGGTACTGGTCCAAATCTGAACTTTAGATAGCTCAAATTGGTGATGGAGCGATCATATTTCGCATAATGACCAAAATCCAAAAAATACAGCAATTTATACAGTTTCGTCTTCGTCACGCCGGCTTTAGAGTCCTGCAAAGCATGAATGAGGTGAATAAGCAATTGCTCTATTTTCTGTTTCTGAATATCTGTCATCATTTCTTGTATTTCACATTAGCTCATTTGACTATCGTAACAATTTACTGCTTTAAAAGATGTAAAAGAATCATCATCGCAGCTTTTGAAACTGCACCAAATCATTCTACTACGATTTTCTTAAAGAACATTTCCCTACCAGTTAAAACCCGCACCAAATAAACCCCACTTCCCAAACTACCAGAAACAACCCACTCCACCTGATGTATTCCCACACTCTGAAGTTCGCCAGCCACCGGCCGCTCCACTAACCTCCCAGTCAAATCATAAACCTCCACCCACACCTCAGCAGGCTGAGTCACTTCATACTGAATCGTTGTACTTGTCCGCATCGGATTAGGAAAGATATGGATATTGGGTGTTGAAAGTAACGTCTGTTCCAGTTGCCATTCAGCAAAAGTACGCTGAGTCGGTGCAGCCGGGCAGCCTTCGATTTGGGCGAGGAAATGGCTACCACTCGTCGCATGAAAACCTGCCCCCAAAGTGATGACACGACCTGCTTTGAAGGTGATGTCTAAGTTATTGGCGATGGTCACATTGCCGAAGATGGAATCGACAGCTCGGTAGGTGCTATCGATTGTTGGATCAGCGGTGATGAGGAGTGGAAGGTCGGAAAAGCCTTC
>JBCDHX010000030.1:0-46656 GCA_038749535.1 Bacteroidota bacterium | reverse complement strand
CCGCTTGCGGGACCAAAATGAATAGCCCGTCGGCTTTGCCTGTCCCGACTCTCGGGGAGACAAATACCATGCTCATGTCGCTGAAAAATTGAATCATTTGATAAATCAAAGAGCAAAAAGGAATTTGATGCGTTTGCCCTACCTTTTACATTTTAAATTTAATATTCTATATTTTGCGGTTTTTGATGAGTACAGAATGATACTCGTTATTATCTAAGCCTTCTATTGCTTCACAACTCTATGCAAAACATTCAATACTGGCTATTCCAAGCTAATCCTAAAATTTTCAGGCTGCAAGAAGCTTTGCGCGCTGAAGTATTGGAAACGTTTGCTGTCAAGCAGCACAGAAAAAATGTTCAAAAAGGAGACAAAGTTATCCTTTGGCAGACCGGGAAAGAAGCGGGTGTGTGTGGATTGGCAGAGGTGACTTCTGTGGTGGATTTGATAGAAATTGGGACAGCAGAATTGAATTATTTTCAAGTGGTGCCTGAACGCACCGCTCGCGTCCGATTACAGATCGACTACAATCTCTGGGATCGCCCCATTACAAAAGAACTGCTGCCAGAATCTTTTCTCGATAACTTCAATGCAGGACTTCCAAAAACCAACTATCAAGCTACCGAAGAACAGTATGACGCTATCGTAGAGCTAGTAAGCGGACTTGACCAGATGCAAGAGCCCCAAAGCAGCTATGACTATCGACCAAGGCTACGCGCTCCTTTGAATCAGATCTTATACGGACCGCCAGGTACGGGAAAGACCTATCAAACCATCAATTACGCCCTTTCCATCATCGAGCATCGCACTTTGGAGGAGCTAGAACTGGAAGAGCGCGACCAGCTCCGTGAGCGATTTGAAAATTATATGTCAGAAGGCAAGATCGGGTTTGTCAGTTTTCATCAGTCGTTTACGTATGAGGATTTTGTGGAAGGCATCAAACCACAATTAGAGGAAAAAGACATCACTTATCATATCGCCGAAGGGATTTTTAAGCAAATGGTGAAAGCAGCGCAAGCTATTTGGGAAAGTGGCAAACGGCTTGTCCTCATCATCGACGAGATTAACAGAGGAAATGTCGCGGCTATTTTTGGTGAATTGATCACACTGCTCGAAGACGACAAACGAACAGGCGCACGCGAAGAATTGTCGGTGATCCTCCCCTACTCTAAAGATACTTTTACCATTCCCCCCAATTTGTATCTCATTGCTACGATGAATACAGCAGACCGCAGCACAAGTCAGATTGATATTGCGCTGAGGCGACGATTTACGTTCATGCCGATGCAGCCGCGTCCCGAACTGTTGCAGCATCAATCGACACTAGCAGGCGTCAATCTTGTCGAGCTTTTGACGACCTTGAATGAACGAATCGCGCTCTTGCTTAATCGAGAATTTGCTATTGGTCATGCTTATTTTTATGATGTCTCGACTTTGGATGATTTACGGCAGCTTTTTCAGTTTCGCATTGTTCCGCTTCTGGAAGAATATTTTTTAGGCGATTTGGCGAAAATTGGCTTGATATTGGGCACATCTTTTGTGGAAGAGCAAGACACACTACAGAATGATACGCTTTCTGATTTTCCTTATGAAGATGCCTTATTTGACAAAAAAGTATATCGTTTGCGTTCTATTCAAGAACTAAAGGAAGCTGATTTCATTCGGATTTATGATGCCAATTATGCGTAAATATGAATGTAGGTTTTGACTGGTTTGGACGCCCTTTTTACTTTGAGGAAGACTGGCGAAAACGACTGCGACTTAATGCGTTGATCGCTACCTTCGTCTTTGGATTTCTATTCATTTTCCGTCCCTTCCGAATCGGTGAGCATGAATCGAGCGTGCTGTTGCTGTGTTTGGGCTATGGCGGCGTTGCCTTTTTGGTTTGTGGAACTTGGATGTTACTGTTCCCAAGAATTTTTCCCAGATGGTTTGACAATGAAAAATGGACAACAGGCAGAGAAATCATCTATTTGAGCAGTCTAGTCTTCACCATCGGAGCAGTCAACTTGCTTTACTCCAATCTAATGGGTGCCTTTGCCCTCACATGGGCGGACTTTCAAACCATTCAATTGTACACGCTTTCACTAGCTATTTTTCCCATCATCGTCATTACCTTTTTTGTCGAAAAAAGACAAACACGACGTCATACACTTCTATCTGATTCCATTAGCTCGGCTTTGGAAAAGCAAGAATCCACTTCTACAAATCAAAATCTCATCACCCTCACCGCTTCCAATGACGAAAGTATCCAATTAGCAGCCGATCAAATCTTTTACCTCAAATCTGACGCTAACTACATCGAAGTCTTTCACCAAAAAGAGGATACCCTCGAAAAAGAACTCCTCCGCAACACCCTAAAATCCATAGCCGATCAATTATCAGACGAAAATCAATTCTTTCGTTGCCACCGCAGCTACCTCGTCAACTTAGACAAAGTCGTCCGAATTTCTGGGAATGCACAAGGGCTAAAATTGCATTTGAAGGATGTAGATGATATAGTCCCTGTTTCTCGAAAACACAACGATTTCCTCAAAAATCGCTTTGCCATTCATCCCTAAGCCTTACCGTTCTTCACTTTTAGCTTGACCGTCGTCACAAGCTTTGACAGTAGGCACAAACTGCTTGCATCGCCTCAGTTTCCCTCCCATATTGCAGTCGTATTCAAAATTTCAACGCACGAAAAGAGAAACGACATGACACTTTATTATTGCATTTTAGGACTACACATCATCGCAGGATTCACAGCTTTGACGAGCGGCACGATTAATATTATCGCCAAAAAAGGAAGACAACTTCATCAAGCGACTGGCAACTTTTTCTTTTGGGGAATGCTTGCTGTCTCCATCTCAGCGATTGCCTTGTGTGCACTCAAATTCAATGCCTTTTTACTCCACATCGCCCTCTTTACACTCTATATGAATGTAGCCGGAAAAATGTCAGTCGTCGAAAAAAGCTTGTGTCCCAAATGGTGGGAAATTGTCTTGTTACTAGTCGCTTTGACGAATGGAGCTTGGATGCTAGCAAGTTTAGATCCTATCTTGATGACTTTTGGTGGTATCAGTGTTGCTTTGGGCATCAACGACTGCAAGAATAACTGTAGACTGTACAAGCAACAGCCATTGAAGAAAAATGCTTGGTTGCGTCGCCACATCGGGCACATGTTGGGCACATATTTGAGCACCTTCACTGCATTTTTGGTAATGAATGTACAGGTTCCAAGCTACGATACTTTAGTTTGGCTGGCACCGACAATCATTATTTCTCCATTGATTTTGTATTGGACGATCAAAGTGGGACGACCAAAATTCAAGATGTCTTTTGTAGCGACTTTGCTTTTTGTAACTGTTAGTTTAGTAGAAAGTGAGGCACAGGTTTATACCGAAAAACAGACGCGCCATCGTTTTGCGCAGTTGAATTTGGGACTAGATGTGCAGTCGAGCTTTGGGGGACAAACGACTATTTTGGATCGTTCGGGTGAAGCTAAATTGACCGATCTTCCGAGTGTGACTCGTCCACGTTTCATTATCGGCGGTACGCACTTTTGGGGACATGCTGATTTCTATGTGGCCATTCCTATTACTTATCCAAGACCTAGTTCGGACGACTATGACTTTAGCTTTGGCAGTAGCGTAGAGACCGTTTTTAAGTATTATCCTTGGCGCATAGAAGATGGAAAAATCTGTCCGTATATCGGCACAGGTTTGGCATCTTACTACTTTTCTCAAAATAGCCTATTCAATGATGAACTCGCCAATGGAGCAGACTTGAACATGGCGCGCTATCCGATTTATGCCGGGGTCACTTTCAACAAAGGCAATCATCTCTTTGAAGCCAATTTCACTTATAATTACGCCAATGGAGAAGACTATTTCATTAACCCAACTCAGGAAGTAGGTATCGAGTTTCCACCTCTTTTTGCCTCTCTAACTTATAAATACATGATCGAAACAACTATTGGGGCAGAAAAAGAATGGGAAAGTGGACGCACTCAAAAGATCACGGACACAGTAGGTGAGCAAGGTCGATTGAATGATTTTTTTGTAGGCATCGCGCCTTCTAGTTCGACTATGGTTCGCCGCTCTGAGTACAACAAAAAGGAACGTCCATTTTTCGGTACGCCAGGCTCAGGCATCAATTGGGATGTAACAGCGGGTTACCATTTTCACAATTTGGATATGAATATCGCAGTCAACTGGAGAAGACTCAAAGGTGTCAACCGTGCTTTTCAGATCGAGCAGTTTGATACTCGTAACTCATTTGGGCTGGAAGTGACCAAAAATTTAGGCGATTATCACGGATTTGTGCCTTTTATCGGTCCTTGTTTGACATACGAGCAATTGAACTTTAGAGAATTTGTCAATGGTGATTTGTTGATCGACCAGAGTGAAAACAAGCCAGCCTTGGGCGTCACTTTTGGCTGGGATATTTTGCCCAATCGCTTGCAGAGCTTTGTGCTGCGTACCAATTTACGCTACTTCCCGAACCTAAAGCTGGACTTGCAAGATGGTGAAACGTTTTATTATGACAATATTGAGTTCAATTTTATTCAGTTGGTGGTTTATCCTGAGCGGATATTTAAGGGGATATAAATTTGAGAATCGGGTGTGTGAAATTATTTTTTGAGAAACGGATTGAACTGATCGAACGGATTTATTGTAGGTCATGTACGAATTTTTAGAGAAGAAAAACTACGACATGCGCATCATCGGCTATATCGAACATCCAGCCCTCAAAATCACTGTTTTCAAAATGAACAACCGTATTTCCGTAAAACTGGAATCGGGTTTGTATGAGCAAACATATAAGTTTCGGGAGCGGGATGATTTAGCTAATATAGAGCAAGTGAGACAACTGATAGACGAGCCATTTATCAAAGCAGTAGAAAAAGAACTGGGTCAAATGCATCAGCGGAAACTACAAGCTTTGCAGCGATTTTTGCCGCCAGCGGAAGAAGATGAGTTTGATGTGTTGATTTGATTTTTGAAACACCTAAAAGCATAGAAGAACATACAAGTATGCGAGACAAAGTCAAGAGCAGCGCCCCAATCAGGTATCATGTATCGCCTCTCACCTCTACTTAAAACGTAACGCCTTCACAGGATCTATCCGCGTCACCAAATAAGAAGGAATAATCAAAAAGATCAAAATGGTCGCTAGTGTCAAGCCATTGATGAAAAGAATCGACCAAATATTGAACTCGATGGGCGCATAAGAGAGATAGTAGTCCGCTTCGGAGAGTTTGATGATACGGAATTGTTTTTGCAGAAATCCCAATGTGAGTCCGATCAAATTGCCCCAAAACAAACCCAGTCCAACGATGTAAGCAGCATAATACAAGAAGATTTTGCGGATGCGCCAGTTAGAAGCACCCAATGACTTTAAAGTGCCGACCATCGTCGTCCGTTCCAAAATCAAAATCATCAAAGCCGTAATCATATTAATGATAGAAACAATCAACATCAAACTGATGATAACACGTTCATTGGTGTTTTGTAGCTCTACCCAGTCAAAAATTTCAGGTGCTTGCTCTCGAATGGTCTCTGCATAAAGGGTACTCGGCAGCTCCGTGGCATACAGATACTCCGCCATGATATTGACATCTTCCACATCATCTACAAAGACCTCAAAACCACTAACCTGATTTTCCGTCCAGCCGAGTAGCCGCTGTATCTGTTTGATGTCGACTAGCGCAAAAGTACGATCATATTCTTCCAAGCCAGTTCTATAAATTCCAGCCACTTCCAGTCGCCGCCGAATGATGTTGCCATCTTCTACAAAGTTGACTTCAAAGCGTTCGCCGACGCCAGTATTGAGTCGATTGGCGGTTTGCTGAGAAATGATGATTTGCCGAGACATTGCACTATCCGAGAGTTCCAAAATATCCCCTTCCAGCAAATAATTACGCATGAACTCCCAATCAAAATCCGTACCTATGCCCTTCAGAATGATGCCTTCGATGGCTTCTTCAGTTTTGATGATGCCCGCCTTGTTCGCAAAGGCTTGAATGTGCCGAATGCCGCCATTGGTGATGCGCCAAAAAGGCTCGCCAAATGACTGTCCAAACAGTAACCACTCATCTTCATACTCTATTCCAGCGATGGTGTCGATATGTGGATAAAAGGATTGATTGAGGTCAATTGGAAAAGCATCTGTCGAGTAGCCTTTGGATGCATTATAATCGGTAATGCGAATATGTCCAAAAAACCCAAATACCTTGCCTTTGATCTCACTTTTGAACCCACGCACCAGTGCTGTCGTCAGTATCATCACTGCTACACTCAACGCCACTGCTACTACCGCGATTCGTAGAATCAAGCGGCTGAAAGAGCGTTGTTTGTTATTGGGAGAGGTGCCTGTGACACGTCTTGCTATGAAGTAGGGAAAGTTCAAGTATGGTCAGATGTTAGACGTTAGATATCAGATGTTAGACTTTTTCAGCAGTTAATTTTTTAGCTTTAGCTCTTTTTCAATAGAAAGTATCCAATTCCGTTGTTCTTCAGTATCAGGGACGGCGAGACCCCTGTGCTTACTAATTATTTCAAAAGTTTCTTCTCCCTGATAACCGAGACGGATTAGGATCGCAGCAGCCAAAATAGATGATCTTCCAATCCCCATTCTACAGTGAATTACTACGCTTTTGTTATGCTCAATTTGATCTGCTAGTAGAGCTGCTAGAACTGTAAATTTATCTTCGTTTTTTGGCACTTGAACATCTTCAATTGGAAAATTAATATATTCAATGCCATGCTGAGAACAAAATATTTCCTCCTCTTGCAAATCCAGATCATAAATTTCTCCTCTTTCGAGAAGTGAAACTAAAATATCTACTTTTCTATATTTCAATCCTTTGATCTCATCTTCTAGCCAATCATTTCCTCTCGGTCGAGCCATAGTTCCTAGCAGCTGGCGTTCATTGTTATCTGTATTAATCCAGTATATTTTTGAGGTCATGATTTATAGGTTAATTGCATACTGCTCAATGCTCAATGCACATTGAATCTAAATAAAAACATACCGCAACATAAACAACACCACCAAAACGTACAAGATCAGATGCAAGGTACTACCTTTTTTGAGCAAAAGTTGGATGAGCACATAAAACAATAAACCAAACGCAATCCCATTGGCGATACTATACGTAAATGGCATCAATAAAATCAGTAAGACAGCAGGGATGGCTTGCTCCAAATCTCCCAAATCAATCTTTTGAATATTGTTAAACATCAAAATCCCCACCATAATCAAAACAGGCGAAGTCGCAGCAGGCGGCACCATACCTGCGACAGGTGCAAGGAAAATACTAAGTAGGAAAAAGCCAGCAGCGACCATAGCCGCCAACCCGGTACGCCCACCAGCGGCAATGCCCGAGCCACTTTCAATATAAGTCGTGACAGAAGAAGTACCCAGCAGCGCACCCAAAGTCGTCGCACTCGCATCAGCGAATAAGGCTTTATTCATTCTTGGAAGATTGCCTTCTTCATCGAGCAAATCGCCTTGAGAGGCAGTGCCCAAAAGTGTTCCTAAAGTATCCAATAAATCAACCAGTGCAAAACTAATGACCACCAGCAGCAAGGTCAGAACTGCATTGATCTGACTGACACCTTCTGGTGGCGTAAATAATCCGACAAAGTCGAGTTGAAAAGCAGTGGGCGCAATACTCAGATCGGATAGCTGATAAGAGGTTGGGAAAGCGGTGACCCCCATTGGGATACCCAGGAGTGTTGTACCGACAATTGCCCAGAGCATCGCACCTTTGACTTTCAAAATCATCAAGGCGGTCAATAGCATCAAACCGACAAAAGCCAAGATAACTGCTGGATTTCGGACATCGCCGAGTTCTATGATTTGAGGTGGCGCATTTTGTACGGAGTCAATCAGTGCATTGGCTTCCAAGCTTTCACTACCCAAAATAATGTCAATGATTGGTCCTTGATTGATACTCATCAAACCTGCATTATTCAGACCGATCAGCGCAATAAACAACCCAATTCCTGGCGCAATCGCCATTTTCAATTCATAAGGAATCGCTTTAATGATCGCCGCTCGCAAACCTGTTACCGTCAGCAATAAAAACAGCACGCCCGACAAGAAAACAATCGCCAATCCTTGCTGCCAAGTATAGCCCAAACCAAAGACAACGGTAAACGTGAAAAAAGCATTCAAACCCATGCCTGGAGCTTGTGCAAACGGATAATTGGCGAGCAACCCAATCAATAAACTCCCAACCGCAGCCGCTATCGCCGTCGCCATGAAGACTGCTGTTTTATCCATGCCAGTTTGAGCTAGCATATCCGGATTGACGAACAAGATGTAGGACATGCTCAAAAAAGTGGTGAGTCCAGCGATGGCTTCGGTAGAAACATTAGTTTTATTTTGTTTGAGTTGGAATAGGCGCTCTAGCATAGGGAAAAGTTAGTTGCCGAGGTATCGACACAAGTTATTAGGCGGATAAAAATGATTTTCTGCCATCAAAATTTTCGCCCAATATCCTATTTTTGTGGCTTATGAAACGACACCTTCTCCTACTTTTTTCAATAGCTCTTGTTTTGGGATGCCAAAAGTCTACTTACGAACAGTATGTAGAAGATAGAACGATATTGATGCAAAGAGATAGCGCGCTTTACTTTGATGCGGCAGTGACTTTGAGTCCGATAGAAAAACAGCTGGACGAGTATATGCACCATTTGCAGGATTCATTGATACAGTACTACAAAGCGACCCATTTTTTTCCGCCCGCTCGCAATTTCTATCTCTCCAAATCCCATATCGAAGAAAGTCTGCTGTTTCCCATCATTCAAGCGATGCCAAAAGGTGGTTTGCTGCACATCCATGCGCCCGCTATGGGCGATGCCGATTGGGTGATCGAGCGAGCAGTACAAACACCGGAGCTATATATTTATTGGGGCGAAAATGAAGACAAATACACCCGTGGACAGATGCAAGCTTATGCAAAATCGAGAGTGCCAGAGGGATTCGTAGCTGCTAAGAAATTGGCTACCGAAGTATCAGATTTCAGAGCAAAAATGCATGATTTATTAACCTTTGACTATGCGATAGATGCAGACTCAGTAGATATTTGGAAGGAATTCGAATTGATTTTTCAGCGACTAGGTGGCTTTGTCAGATATCGTCCTATTCATGCAGATTATCTCGTTCATGGGATGGAATTATTGATTGAAGATAATATTCAATATGTAGAATTGCGCACTCGATTTGCCAATGACTTATACGATACTTTGCAAGCGAGTCAGCCCACCATGATTGACGACTATGTTCAGATTTTAGAAGAGGTGGAAAGTCATATCCATCAGCTGGACGATAACTTTCAATTTAGGATTATTCATTCAGGATTACGCTTCAAAAATAGGACCTTGATAGAAGCAGAAATGGAGCAAGCGTTTGCTTTCAAAAAACGTTATCCAAGATGGATTCGAGGATTTGATCTGGTAGCAGAAGAAGACGCTGGCAATCCGACGCTTTATCATGTACCGATGTTTTTGAAGTTGGATTCTTTAGAAAAGGCAAAAAATGTGCAGCTCCCACTCTACCTACACGACGGCGAATCCAACTGGATGTCCACCGCCAATTTATATGACGCCGTCTTGTTAGACACCAAAAGAATCGGGCATGGTTTCAATCTGTTTCGCTTTCCCCACTTGATCGATGAGGTCAAGAAGAAAGATATTTGCTTGGAAATCAATCCTCTGAGCAATCAGATTTTGGATTATGTACGTGATTTGAGAAATCATCCGGCGAGTACTTATCTGAGACGTGGCATTGCTTGTAGCATAAGTTCGGACGATCCGCTGATTTTTGGATACAATGGACTGAGCTATGATTATTGGTCGATATATATGGCGTGGGAGCTGGACTTGGCAGCTTTGAAGCAGTTGAGCAAAAATGGACTCAAATATGCCGCTATGGAAGAAGTAGAAAAGGAAAAAGCGTTGAGAGAATGGGAAAGAAGATGGGAGAAGTTTGTCAAAGAGTCATTGAAAAGAATAAATCATAGATTATAAGTCATGGATTATTATGTTTCATGACCTATAATCTATGATCCATAACTAAGCGGAGAAGGAAGTTCCACACCCGCAAGTGTCCGTCGCATTTGGATTGTTGAAAGAGAAGCCGCGATTTTGTAGCCCATCGACCCAATCAATTTCCATCCCCATTAAGTACATCGCGTGTGCTTTCTGTACCAATACTTTAATGCCATTGATCTCGAACTGGAGGTCGTTTTCTTTTTGTACATCAAATCCCAATATGTAAGAAAAACCAGAGCAGCCACCACCCTTGACACCTACGCGTAGCGCGTGATTTTCAGTCAGGTTTTGCTCAGATAAGATTCTATTGAGTTGTTTAACGGCGCCGTCAGTCAAATTAATCGGCTGTGTCATCGTCATTTCCATGTTTTTATATCTTTTCGATACACCATATATAGGCGTAGAATGATTTTAGATTATTTAGTCACAAAACAAAGCTACGCAAGAATTGGTTGTTGTCAAAAATTGAAATTTACAGAACGTGGAAACTCTACATTATATGTTCATAGACCTTTTATCCGTACTTTTAACTGCTGTTGCTGTTTTCTTGGTGGTTCGCTATTTGATGAAAGACTACTTTGCACATCGCATCGCCTATGTCCAAGCGACTGCCGAACAACAACTACCGGAGCTACAAGGCAAAAGTATCTCCTATCGGCTACAAGCTTATGAACGCTTGTCGCTACTATGTGAGCGCATCAGCATCCCAAATCTGATTTTGAGACTGCGGACGACTCAGATGACCAATGCAGACCTACGCATGGCGATGTTGCTAGCCATTCAGCAAGAATACGAGCACAATATTTCACAGCAAATCTATGTCTCTGACCAGCTTTGGCAGTTGCTACAATTTGCGCGAACGGATGCCGTCGATACCATTGCGGCAGCTTATGCTGAGGTAAAGGCAGATGAAAATGCACAGCAATTCGCAGAAAAATTGTTTCAACATCTTGGTGATAAAGAGGTCAATGTCCTCGAAAAAGTGCAATCTGCTATTCGCACAGAAACGAAATTGCTTTTCTAATGATAGAAAATCTGTAATTGCTTGCAAATTAGTGAGATACACATTTTTAGGGCTCGCCGACAACATTTTCATTTTCATCCAATTAATGCTGATTTCACGCTAAATTAATATGATACTGACTTGTGGATTGTCATTTCATAAGTCGTGTTAAGTCATTTCTAATTGCTTGAAAATCAAACATAGTAATATGTACACGTATTAGTATTGAAATGTGGATAAGTAAAAAGTTATCCACATTCGTGTGTTTTTTGAACATCTATTCATCTATGTTATGATTACTCATAGCCGCAAACAGAACACATTGTTAATAAAGAAACATAAGTCATAGTCAAAGAAAAGAAAGATAAGTGACTTTGTGACACTAAATAGACGAAATATACTATTTGTAAAAAATTGATAATCAGTTATTTATATAGCAGTAATCTAGTAGAAAACGATAAAAAAGTTACTGAAAATTACGAAATTTAATCAAAGTGATGATAGAATAAAATCATTTAAAAAAAATGAAATGAATGCAGAAAAAGGCTTTGATTTCTGAAAAAAAATCGCAACTTTGTAGCCCGATCAGAATTAAAGAAGTTATCCGAACTTCAGATGTAGAAAAGCTATTTTCTACCACTTCTATCTAGGCTACTTATATCAGTACATTAGAACAATTATTAAAGGCAAAACAAAAACATTGTTAACCAGTCACTAGACTTTATTCAAGACCTGAGGAATGTTAAGAGATTATCAACAGGTATGGGACAATTGTCTCCAGACGATTCGCCGCAACATACCACAACATAGCTACAAAACTTGGTTTGAGCCTATCCGTCCCGTTCGTTTGGATCAGAATGCCTTAACAATTCAGGTACCCAATCGCTTTTTCTATGAATGGTTAGAAGAACACTTTGTCGATGTTTTGAAAATGACAGTCTGCAAAGAACTGGGAGAAAACGCAAAATTGGAGTATCAGATATTGATGCATCAGCCACCTTCTGAAAAAACAGCTAAAAAAATTAAGAAAGCGAATGGCAAGACTCACCAAATGGGCAATATAGATGTCGATACAATCGAAAATCCATTCGTCATTCCGGGCATCCGCAAACTCAAAATTGATCCTCAGCTTCAAGAAGAATATACATTCGAGCATTTCGTAGAAGGTGACTGTAACCGTTTGGCACGAAATGCCGGATTGGCGATAGCCAATAAGCCTGGTGCGACTGCTTTCAATCCACTGTTTCTATATGGTGATGTAGGACTAGGCAAAACACACTTGGCGCAAGCCATCGGCAATAAAGTACTATCGACGAGTAAAGGGAAGGCAGTATTATATGTGTCTTGTGCAGAATTTGGAAATCAAATTATTCAGTCCATCAAAAAGAATGCCGTCAACGACTTTATCAATTTCTACCAGCAAATTGATGTTTTGATCGTCGATGACATTCAGTTTTTGGCGAACAAGCACAAAACACAAGAAATTTTCTTCAATATCTTCAATCTACTTCACCATCACGGCAAACAAATCATCCTGACCTCTGATCGTGCACCGAAAGATATGCAAGGCATAGAAGATCGTTTGATCTCCCGTTTCAAGTGGGGACTATCGGCTGATCTTCAAGCTCCAGATTTGGAGACACGGATGGCGATTTTGGAGAATAAGATGGAAAAAGAAGGCGTAGAATTGCCGAAAAATGTCATTGAGTTCATCTCTTTTAATATTCAAAATAATATTCGGGAACTGGAAGGCGTCCTCATTTCGTTAATTGCACATTCCTCATTGAATCAGCAGCAAATCAATTTGGATCTAGCTAGAGAAGTCGTCAAAAGTTTCGTTTCTCAGATCAATAAGGAAATCACAGTTGAGTTTATCCAAGAGCTGGTCGCTAATCACTTCGATGTGCCTGTCGAGCGATTAGGCGGAAAAACGCGCAAGCGTCAAGTCGTCATCGCTCGTCAATTGTCGATGTATTTGGCGAAAAAATTGACGGACAAATCGCTGAAAACAATTGGTGAGATTTTCGGTGGACGCGATCACAGCACCGTCATCTATTCTTGCCGTACCGTTCAAGATTTGATGGAGACCGATAAATTGTATAGCGAAACCGTAGCCGAGCTGGAAAAGAAAGTGAAGCTAAGCCTGCATGAAATGTAGTTTTGGAAAATAAATTGACTGCTAAACTTGATATTTCTCCAAAGCTTATCTAATTTTGCAGTCCGCTCGAAAAAAGCGGATTATTCAGCCTTGGTGACGTGGGTGAGAGGCTGAAACCACCAGTTTGCTAAACTGGCGTACGTGCAAGCGTACCGCGGGTTCGAATCCCGCCGTCACCGCATAGCGAAGTACTTTTTATAAAGTGCTTCGCTTTTTTTGTGTCTATTGCGCTCCTTTCCAAAAATCATAGGTACATTTGGCACAGCATAACGTGAAATAATCAAACTATCTGGTTAGCCATAGCTAAAAGGGTAGTTTATTATTGAACTCATCTATGATACAAGCAAAACATCTCTATTCCAAACTCACCTTTTTCTGCTGCGCTGCATTGATGCTCTACGCCGCTGCTTTCTACTATCCAAAATGGGAAAAGCCTTACACAGAAGCGACTTTGAGTTGGGATGTATCTGGCTACTATCTGTATCTACCTGCTGCTTTTATTCATCAGGATTTAAAGCAATTGGTGTTTATGCCAGAAGTATTGGAAACTTATGTGCCGACGCCGGATTTTCAGCAAGCGTATCAGCACGAGTCCGGTAACTATGTCATGAAATATCCGATTGGATTAGCGGTGTTGTATTCTCCTTTTTTCTTAACAGCTCATGCTATTGCTACCACTTCGCCTGATTATGCTGCTGATGGATTCTCACATCCGTATCAGGTAGCAATTGGGGTGGGGAGTTTGCTAATTGCGATTTTAGGACTTTGGTTGTTGCGGACTATTCTACTGCGATACTTCAATGATAAAGTAGTCGCTTCTACCCTATTCCTGCTCGTTTTTGCCACTAATTTTCTGGAATACGGTAGCATCACCGCTGCTATGACGCACAGCTGGTTATTCACTTTTTACACCTTAGTTATTTGGCTGACGATCAAATTCTATGAGCGTCCGACTTATTTTCTATCTGCCGCTATTGGGCTATGTGTGGGGTTGATGGCATTGACGCGACCGACAGAAATTATCGCTTGCTTGATCCCGATACTTTGGGGCGTGACAAACTGGAAAAGTCTCTTAATACGATTCGATTTCATTCAAAAAGAATACAAAAAACTACTACTGGCAGTCATCGTTTGCTTAGGTGTTGCTTCTTTACAGTTCGTCTATTGGAAGTATGCAACAGGCGATTTTTTGGTATACAGCTATCAAGACCAAGGCTTTAGTTGGTTGAATCCACATTTTTACAAAGGGCTGTTTAGCTTTCGTGCCGGATGGTTGATTTATACACCGGTGATGGCATTTGCATTGATTGGATCGGTACCACTTTTTAAGAAATATCGATTTCTATTTTGGGCAATTGTTACCTACTTTTTGATACACGCTTATATCACCTTTGCCTGGGATATTTGGTGGTATGGAGGGTCTTTAGGACAGCGATCTATGGTGCAAGCGTATGCAGCTTTGGCGTTTCCATTTGCTGCCTTTTTGGAGTGGATAAGCCGTAGAAAGTGGCAAATAGGACTGGTGACTGTACTGAGTTTGGTGTTTATTTATATGAATTTCTGGCTGATTCATCAAGCACACAAAGGTGGGCTGTTGCGTCCCGGTAATATGACGAAAGAATACTTTTGGGCTATAGCCGGAAAATGGGAAGCTCCATTTCAGGCAGATAAGTTATTGGATATCAATGAGTGGCATCCCAGAGAGCGTATGTCAGTAAAAACTTTATATCAAAATAGTTTCGATCAAACGAGAGGTGATTCCTTATTTACCGATCGAGAAGAACGAGGACGTGTCCTACATCTGGATCAGACTAATCAATTTTCGCCTGTTTTTTCGTTGAATAAAGGTGATATTCCCAGAGACGCCAAATGGCTTCGTGTCAATGCTGATTTTTTCACGCCTGCTAGGGAAGGAAATATTTGGAATATGACGCAGTGGATCATCCAATTTAATCGAAATGGTGAAAAAGTAAAACGTAGCTACATTCGTGCGCAGCGTATCTTGTCAGAAAACATTTGGACACCTTTATATATAGACGTGAGTCTGCCTAGAAAAGAATTTGATATCGTAGAAGTGAGTTTTTGGAATGCAGGTAGTTCTAAACCATTGCTCATCGACGATTTATCTATTGAAAGCTTTCAGTAAACTATAGCACTTGACCTTATCGATTATCATACCTTCTTACAACGAAGCCACTACCCTCCCGCAAGTATTGGATGCTGTTCGTCATGTCGAGCTGGTAGACCACTTGAAGAAAGAAATTATTATTGTCGATGACTGTTCTAAAGATCATACTCCATCAGTCGTCGAAAGTTATCAAAAAAATCATGCTGATCTTCCCATTCGTTATTTTCGGCATGAGCAAAATCAAGGAAAAGGAGCAGCTTTGCGCACTGGTATTCAAGTGGCTGCGGGTGACTTTATTTTGATACAAGATGCTGATTTAGAGTATAATCCGATGGAATACAACTTACTGCTAGAACCCATTTTATACCACCATGCCAATGTCGTCTACGGCTCTCGATTTATGAGCGGCAAGCCACATCGCATTTTGTTTTTCTGGCATTCCATAGGCAATCGTTTCTTGACTTTTTGTTCCAATATGTTCACCAACTTGAACTTGACGGACATGGAGACTTGTTATAAATTATTTCGTGCTGACATTATCAAAGGTATTGAGATTCAGGAAAACAGGTTTGGTTTCGAGCCGGAAGTGACCGCTAAAATCAGTCGGCTACCGGAGCTAGTTTTATACGAAGTCGGTATTTCTTATCATGGTCGGACGTATGCGGAGGGCAAAAAAATCAACTGGCAAGATGGTTTTCGGGCGTTGTATTGTATCTTGAAGTATAATCTTTTTCGGTAAGATTAGGATTGAAACGCAGCCTTATCCCTCCGACTTTCGGAGCAGGCTGAAAATCAGGAGATCAGACAGATCGAGCTGATCATTTTTATATCTTATTCTGATTTCAAGTAATTTGTAAACTTGGTCTATCGTCTAATGTCTACCATCTAACATCTTAGAAAACATGAAAACAGCTTGGTTTTGGATATTCTTGGGTCTTGGTTCATTACTGCTTCGGTGGGCGGCTAGCTTTTCACCGGAGTTCGTTGAAAAATTCTACTCTAAGGGTTTGTATTTCGCCTTTCGGCAATTGCTGGATGTGCTCGGTTTTGTGCCTTTCCCGGTGATTTACTTGGTATTGGCTTGGATGATTTTTAAGCTGGTCAGAGGACTGATTCGGTTGTTTTCTCGACGTTCAGGACAGGCAGGCTCCAATGTCAGTTGGGGAACACGCTTGAAAGACGCTGGACTAGGGTTGGGCGCATTTGTAGGTGGTACTGTTTTTTTCTTCCTCATTTTGTGGGGCTACAATTATGCACGTCAGCCGATAGAAACGCAAATTGGTATCGACCCACAGCCGCTGAGTGCCGAGCAACTGGTCGCGCAATTGGAAAAAGAAAAGCCCAAACTCATCGCCCTACGCCGCCAACTGGGGCAAGATTCTGTCGCCATTCAAGCAACTCAACTACCTGATACGCTAGAAGCGGCTTTGCGTACTTCGCTCCAAAAGGTGCTTAATGATTTTCGCTACCCCAATAGTTACAAACCGCCCATTCGACTCCTAAAACCAAAAGGTATTCTGATACGCTTTCAAAGTTTGGGAACTTATTTTCCTTGGACAGGTGAGTGCAATGCGGATGCTGGATTGCATCCACTAGAACTTCCACATGTCATCGCGCACGAGCTGGGACATGGTTATGGCTTTGGAGACGAGGGCACTTGTAATTTTCTGGCATATCTAGCTTGCATCCAGTCTGATCATCCCGTCTTACAATATGCAGGGCATTTTGAGTATTACGCTACCCTACTTTACAACTATCGTCGTTACAATCCCGATGCTTTCGATGAGTGGCTGCGTACCATGCCACCTGCGATCAAAGCGGATTGGAATGACATTATTGTCACTCACAATCAGTATCCTGATATTTTTCCTAAATTGCGACGCGCCACTTATGATGCCTATCTGAAAGCTCAAGGCATAGAAGAGGGCATCAAAAATTACAACCGCGTGCTCATGCTAGTCGATGCTTGGGAAAATCGTGAAATGGACGAAGATGGGAATTGAAATTACAAAAGATGACAAAGTCGCGATCGTTGCCAATTACTCACATATTGCTGCCAGAGCATTGGTAGATCAGTTGATAGAGCATCCTTCTTATAGGAAAATTATATTGATCGACGAACAGCAACCGACTTTTGAGCATGATAAGGTAGTCAATTATGCGCTTGATACAGAGCAACTCAGCTCAAAACTAAAAGGCGATGATCTGTTCTGTTTTTATAGCATCCATCAGACACAGAAACACGTCACTGATGTCAAAATTCGTGATCTATTCGCCTTCCAACTCGCCAAACTAGCTGCCATAAATAACGTCGGTCAGCTCATGTTGCTCACCTCTTCCAATACCGACAAAGGCTCTATGAACTTCAACAGCCGCATCCGGGCGCATCTAGAAGAGTCCGTCAATGCGCTTCCCTTTTGGGCGGTTCATCTCTTTCGTCCCACTGTCATCGTTAACACAGAAAACAAGTCCCGCTGGGGAGAAGGCATCGCCAATCGCATCGGGAAAGGGTTAGATTTTTTGACTGGAGGCATGGTCAGTCGCTATCGCCCGGTAGAAGCGCGTCTGCTTGCCAAAACCATGCTCGACGCTGCACAGCAACTGGAGGAAGGTCGTTTTCGCTATCATCCTTCTTATTTTGTGGAAGCGGAGGAAGAGGAGAAGGGATTGCAGAAACGATAGCAGTTGTCACCCCGTTGAATTGTATAGCAAGATTGATGAGTTAGCGTTCTGCGGGTGAGTTTGGGACATCAATAAGCAAATTCCGTATCCTGTCTTACATAAGGTGCGTGCCAGCCAATGAGCATATTTTTTTCTTCACTCCCTTCTCCAAAAAATAATCTACAACAACAAGGTCAGTACTATCTTCATGTACACAGATCAAGCCATCATGCTTCACTTCTATGTGGATAAGATTGCCATAGAAGCGAGTACTATCTTGCCAAGTATTCATAACGAGTAAGAAATTACTTGACTGCTCATCCATCACTAAGATGTATTCGTCTTTGTTATCTTGGCTTATGCTATCTTCATATATACCACGAATAATTTCCTTTGAAATTTGAATATGTCTAGTTAATTTGTCCATGCTACAATATTTTCTGTTTTAGTATGGTGAACCAAGAATACGAATTCTAAATAGGAACTTCAAGTATACAATAAAACTTGTATAAGCATAAAACACTGTCTATATTGAGATAGTAATCATTCTATTTGAAAGTAACTTATCAATTATGAAACTCTACACACTCTTAATTTGCTTCTTCCTCACCACCATCGCCTCTGCCCAAAAACTCATCTACCACGAAGCGCCCGATGATCCCTACCTTCCCATCCCCAAATCTGAACGTCAAACCAGTCCGGCATTCAACTACAAGAATGCGCTCATCACGACCGTACAAGTCAACACCGATGAAAACGGCAACAACATCCTCAATGATGCTGCTAATGAACCTTCCATTGCTATCGACCCTACTGATCCCAACCGGATTGCAATTGGTTGGCGGCAGTTTGATAATGTCGAAAGCAACTTCCGGCAAGCTGGTAATGCGTTTTCCGAAGATGGTGGCGCGACATGGAACAATTTGATTCCAATAGAAGCTGGCATTTTTCGCTCCGATCCAGTACTCGATACAGATAGCGAAGGCAACTTTTACTACAATAGTTTGGGCGTTGAATATGGCTTTAGCTGCGATGTATTCAAGACGGCTGACCCAACCAATTGGAACATCAAAACATTTGCACAAGGCGGCGACAAGCAGTGGATGGCAATTGATAAAACACAGACCGAATCAGATGGTAATATCTATGAAGTTTGGAACGCTACTTTTAGTATCTGCGAAGGCGAATTTACGCGCTCCGTGGACGATGGCAACAGCTATGAAGACTGTAGCTTTCTCAGCGATCGATTGCGCTGGGGAACAATAGCTGTCAATGGTGAAGGAACGGTCTACACCATCGGCGTCGACAACAATTTTAGCGATGATATTCTGCTTACTTATTCTGAAAATGCCAAGCTGCGCAGCGAAACACCGATCTGGCAAGACGGTATTAAAGTCCCTTTTGATGGAGATGTCCCTTTTGCAGAAGGTCCCAATCCGCAAGGTTTGCTAGGACAGTTTTGGGTAGCGACAGACAATGGGTCGGACTTGTATGAAGGCTATGTTTATGCACTCGGGACAATGCGCGCAACTGGTACACGCGATCCTGCGGACATTCAGTTTTTGCGCAGCTTAGATGGTGGTGATACTTGGTCAATTGTTACGACTGTCAATGATGATGCGACCAATGGCTGGCAATGGTTTGGGACGATGAGTGTCGCCCCCAATGGACGAATTGATGTCGTCTGGCTAGATACCCGCGAAGCACCAACTACTTTTATGTCTGCTTTGTACTATTCGGCTTCTTTTGATGGTGGCGAAAGCTGGACACCTAATACGCGACTAAGTGAATCTTTTGATCCACATCTCGGCTGGCCCAATCAAAACAAAATGGGCGATTACTATGATATGGTCTCTACTGATGAAGGTGCGCATCTTGCTTGGGCAGCCACTTTCAATGGTGAACAAGATGTCTATTATAGTTTTATCAGTGCAGAAGTCGATACGCCGACGGAAGAAGTTTTGGTGGCGCAAAATACAGTTACAGTCTTCCCCAATCCAACGGAAAATCTGCTACACATTCGTACCGAAAGCGCCCTCGGACGACCTTATGAAGTTGAGTTGACCGATCTGAGTGGACAAGTTCGACTATCGACTACTTTTCGCAACAATGTGCAACAGATAGCAGTCAGCCAACTACCGAAAGGAATGTACTTTCTCAGTTTATATTATGAAGGCGAAAGAGTAGCTGTTCAAAAAGTGATCGTTCAATAGTAAAAGCGACCACATACGGTGATTCCCGACCTGATTCTAATTCTTTTCTGCTGATAGGAAACTTTTTAGGATGGGGCGTTGTATCATTAGTAGGTCAGCGCATAAGCTTTTTTTAGCAAAAAGTCAAGCATGCCGTCTGATAAGAGATTGTTATCTCACGATTTTTCTTCCTGATTGTTAGTTTGACGTTGATTATGGCATTTCGCTATAACAACATTACGACCTTATTGGACATCATCATTTTTTGCTCATAAGCTAAATCCCGCAACTATGCGTCAGTTAAAAATCACCAACAAGATTACCTCCAGAGAGAGTGTTGCTCTGGACAAATATTTGAATGACATTGGGAAAATTCCTTTGCTCAATGCAGATGACGAAGCAGAGATGGCAAGACGCATCCGGGATGGCGATCAAGATGCTTTGCATCGCCTAACGCAAGCCAATTTGCGTTTCGTGGTTTCTGTCGCCAAACAATACCAAAATCAAGGTTTATCGCTCAGCGACCTCATCAATGAAGGGAATGTCGGCCTGATGAAAGCAGCGCGCCGATTTGATGAAACCAAAGGATTTAAGTTTATTTCTTATGCCGTTTGGTGGATTCGTCAGTCTATCTTGCAAGCGATTGTTGAGCATTCGCGCATCGTCAGATTGCCGCTCAATAAAGTCGGCTCGTACAACAAGGTCAATAAGGCATTTAGTTCATTTGTACAAGAATTCGAACGCGAACCGACGCATGAAGAGCTGGCAGAGATTCTAGAAGTGACGCCCAAAGAAATCGCCAATATGCTTAAAGGTGGCGGTCGCCATGTCTCTTTCGATGCGCCACTTAGTGGCGAAGATGGCGACGCGACCATGCTAGATACCATCTCTTCCAATGGAGAAATGGCGCCTGACATCGATCTGATGGAAGAGTCGCTCAAAGGAGAAGTACAACAAAGTTTGTCCATTTTGAGTCCACGCGAGATCGAAGTATTGTCTTCTTATTATGGACTGAACGGCAATCAAGCCTTGACGCTAGAAGAGATTGGCGATATGTATGATCTGACGAGAGAACGTGTCCGCCAAATCAAAGAGCGCGCTATCCGTCGCCTCCGAAAATCTTACAACCGCAACAATTTACGCTCCTATTTGGGGCGTTGATCTAGATATTAGCTACATTAGTCAAAGCTTTGCATCTTCGCAAAGCTTTTTTTGTTTACTGTTGAATACGAAATTTCATATCTAACGTCTCCTAAATGACTGCCTTACTACTTTTACTTTTTGTTATCGTCGGTGTGACACTGGCGATCATTGGTCTTAAAATTCTCCGAAATCTTTTCACTAATTTTCGTCCTAGTGAACACAAGGTGCAAGCGGACATCAGAAAAATGCGCGAAGAAATTGCTCCATTCACCGATCAACTCGTTCCATTGGACAGCCAAGAACTAGAGCTGTTTTCGCTCAATCAATTAAATCAAAGCCTCAAAAAAGGTATCACTACTACCGCCAAGGGTGTTTATACTTCTATCTATCAAGAACCGCTAGTCGCCTATGCGTACAAACGCTATTTGGGTGGTCATGCCCTACTCTATGCACGTACCGCTACCCGCGAAATTGTCTATAAAATAGGGCCAAAAAATACACAAGTCGCCATCAATCAAGAATTTTATGGCAGCATCAAAGGCAATACGCTATACAGTGATAGTAAGGGTAGAAAGGCACTAGCACAAATGAATCGCAATACACAAGAACTAGCATTACCTGTACTAGTCGGTGATCGCGAAATAGCCATGATCAATGCCACAGTAGACGCTGCTACCCCACAACCACGTGCTTTCCGCTATGTCCAGAAAAACATCAGCGAATCAGAAGAACAAGCTTTCCTGACGCTAGCTATCCTAAATATGGTAGAGCGCGTAGTAGAGTAGCAAATTCTATATGATACACTACTATTCTCTATCCATTTTGTAACCAGACCTTGCTACCTACTCGTCTCATTCACTGTCAACAAACAAAATCAAGATGAGTAAGCAAAATGAACGACTTTGGGATGAGTTAGCTAGAAATGGCGTCCTCTGCTCTCAGCCTAGACTTCATTTGACTCCTCAAAAAGCAATGGCCTATCTCAATCGGCATGGTCACTACGGGCAGGATTTATCCGGTAAAAAAGTGCTTTGCTTGGCGAGCGGCGGTAGGCAACAGAGCGTTGCGTTCGCGCTTTTGGATGCTGAAGTGACGATAGTCGATTTCAGCGAAGAACAGTTGAAAAAAGAACGCCTCGTCTCGCAAATCTATGATCGAGCAATACGCATCGTCAAGTCAGATATGCGTGATCTGAGTCAGTTCGAGGTCGCTGAATTTGACATTGTCTATCAACCTCACTCCATCAATTACGTCCCTGACATCCTCACTGTTTTTGATGCCATTAGTCGCGTTTTGCGCCCCGGCGGGCTTTATGATCTCATGCTACACAATCCGTATGTTCATGGCACTTGGAAAAATGGATGTTGGGAAGGCGAATGGCAAGCAGCAGAAATCTGGCAAGGAAAAGGCTACCCGATCTGGCAGCCGTATTGCAATGGCTATCCTATCCAAATAGTCAATCCTCATTGGCGATTCAATGATCCAAACGGCAACGCCGTCAGTATTCCGAGCCCTCAAGAATACCGACATACGTTATCGACGGTACTCAATGGATTGCTCAGTAGAAGCTTTCAGTTGCTCCGATTCGAAGAAGAAGAAGGTACTGATTTTGATGCGCCACCGGGCACTTGGGAGCACTATCAATCTTGTGTGCCGCCGTGGTTGTATGTGTTGAGTCGGAAGGGACTATAAATAACTATAAATGCTACAATCCTGTCCAAAACCAATACACCCACCTGTCCAATTTTATACAACCTATATTGAAAAGTAAAAGCAACTCACTGAAAACGAACATCTTACAAACTTGGCACAAAGTTGGATAAGTATAATGTGAAATAGATAAATCAATACAGAGTGTGCTGATTTATTATTGAACTCAAACTAAGTCTAAAAGAAATCACCCGACTCAAACAGCTTGCAAAAATTGAAACTCATCTATGTACTTTCTAAGAATCACCTTACGCAATTTCCTGAAACAGAAGTTCTCCTCCATTATCAATATCGTTGGGCTGACAGTGGGGCTGACCTGTGCCTTTTTCATCTATTTGTGGGTACAAGATGAGTACAGCGTCGACAAATTTCATGATAAGGATGACCGACTGTATCAAGTGATGACGTTGCAGAAGTATCCGAGTGGACTGTCCGTATCTGACGGTACACCTGGACTACTAGGAGAAGCACTAACAACGGATTTTCCTGACATCAAATATGCGGCGACTACTTCCTGGATATTTCCTTCGCTCCTTTCCTACGACAATACCTTTTTACGAAAGGATGGCTATCACGTCGGGAAAGACTTTTTTAATATGTTTTCCTATCCATTGCTGATCGGCGATCCGAATATGGTGTTGGACGACCCGACTTCTATTTGTATTTCGAGGGATTTGGCGAATAACTTTTTTGGGAGCATAGACAATGCGATGGGGAAGGTCATTCGATATGGGGAAGATCGAAATTTCACGGTCAGTGGTGTTTTTGAAAACATTAGCAATAAATCAACCTACATCTTTGACTTTGTCTTGCCGCTACAAGACTTTCTGGATGAAGCTGTTTGGCCAACAATCTGGTCGAATAGCGGACCACCTACCTATGTCGTGCTGCAAGAAGGAGCTGATGCCGAATCGACGACCGAAAAAATTGCAGGTTACGTCAAATCAAAAGTGGCAGATAGCAATCAAACCCTTTTCCTCAAAAAATATTCTGAACAATACCTACAAGGAAGATATGATAATGGTCTGCCGGATGGTGGACGTATTGACTACGTTCGACTGTTTTCTGTGATCGCCATTTTTATTTTATTGATTGCTTGCATCAATTTTATGAATTTATCGACAGCTCGCGCTTCCAAAAGAGCGCAAGAAGTGGGTATTCGTAAAGCAATAGGTGCTGGACGCGGTCGTTTGATTCGCCAATATATCGGAGAGTCGGTTTTGACGGCTGCTGTTGCGATGGTGCTATCTTTTGTATTAGTGCTGATTTTTCTTTCACCCTTCAATACCATCACTGGCAAAAGTATTGAGTTAGCTTTGACGCCCGAATTGATTGGCGTTTCCATTGCTACGGTTTTGCTGACAGGTCTTTTAGCAGGTAGCTATCCAGCGTTTTATTTATCTCATTTCAGACCTGTCCAAGTCATCAAAAGCGAGATCAAAAACTCGGTAGGAGAAGTTTGGGCAAGAAAAGGCTTAGTTGTTTTTCAATTTACGATCACGATTATGCTGCTTGTTGGTGTGGTCGTCATTCACAAACAAACGCAATACCTTAATAGTAAATCATTGGGCTATAATCGCGATAACGTCATTTTCTTTCAGCAAGATGGGGGTATTTTTGAACGCAGCAAGACCTTTTTCAATGAACTTAGAAACATACCAGGTGTGGTACATGCAGGCGGCGTGAACCATTCCATGCTTGGATCATTTAGTTCCAATCCTGAGCTTGAATGGGAAGGAAAAGCACCCGACGAGCAAGTCGTTTTCGAGCGATTTTTTGTCGATTATGATTTCTATGAAACAATGAAGTTCCAAATGGAAGAAGGACGGTGGTTTGATAAAGCAATGTCAACGGACAGTTCTAAACTCATTATCAACGAAGCAGCTGCAGCAGCCATGGGATTCTCAGTAGAAGAAGCCATGGGACAGCAAATAACGCTTTGGGAAGGTGCTCAATTTGAAGTCATCGGTGTGTTGGAGGATTTTCACTACACTTCTTTACATGAGCCTGTAAAACCTGCCTACTTCCGATTGCAATTCACTGGAAATGCAGCAGTACGCCTAGAAGCGGGAAGAGAAGCAGAAGCCATTGCAGGCATTCAATCGCTTTATGAAAAATTCGCGCCAGGTTTCATATTCGATTATACCTTTTTGGATCAAAGCTATCAAGCATTGTATGAATCCGAGCAGCGCGTGAGCACCTTATCTTCTTACTTTGCAGGTTTTGCGATCATCATTTCTTGTCTGGGACTTTTTGGTCTGGCAACCTTTACTGCGGAAAGAAGAATCAAGGAAATCGGTATCCGAAAAGTGCTAGGAGCGACAACATCGAATCTTGTTTTGCTAATCTCTAAAGATTTCATCGGGCTGGTGGTGGTTGCGATCATTATTGGGTTGCCGTTGGCTTATTATTTTATGCAAGATTGGTTGACCCGATTTGCTTATCCGATTGATCTGAGCTTTTGGATTTTCTTGGGTGCAGCTTTAATTTCGTTGGTGATTGCAGGATTGACAGTAGGTTCGCAAGCTTTGAGAGCAGCAAGCGTGAATCCGGCTAGAAGTTTGAAAAGCGAGTAAACCTCTTCATTTTCACTCAAAATACCCAATCAAATAGTACATTGGTCACCGCAATCACAATCGCCAAACCTACTGCGCCCCAAAAACCTTGTACCGAAAAGCCACGTACCAATTTGCCAGCTAGCAAAATGACCAATGCATCAATCACAAAGCTAAATAAACCCAATGTCAACCATCGCAAGGGCGCAGTCATGAAATCCAATACTGCGCCTAGCGTGACATTGAGTACAGCTAAAGCTAGCGCGACAATCAGACCCTTTTGTGGCGACTCCAAATCTACTTTTTTCAAGAGATGTGCGCCTAGAAAAACGCCGAGCAGATTGATGATAAAAAGCGTAATGAATCCGCCTGTTTCGTTGGCTGATAGTAGTTCCATAGTTTTGAGCTTTTAGCTACTTGGCCGATAGCTTTTAGCTATTCAGCAGTAATCACGATTTCAGAAGTGCTTATTTAAGATAACCAGAAAATCGAATAAATTGACTGATGCAAAGTGTTGGCAATCAATCCTCTAACAGATCAATGATGCTCAAACCGGAGCGAAAAACTTGCGCTTGTATATTTTTGACGTATGCATTTAAGAGTCGCTGACTTTTGGTGAAAGCAACCGAGTTCGTATTGATGCGTCCACCGTCCGGTGGCAACAAACTTTCTTCGAGTTGTTTGGCTTTTTTGTAGTAATGAAAATCATTATACAGCATCATCGCTTCTTCCAAAATATCAATTTCTTGCACCTCTAAAGATGATCCATAAAACTTCTCAATCATGGCTGCGGATGCCAGTTTCGGCGTAAATCCTTGTAGCGCATCTCGCTTACGTCCATCTATGCTTATCATGATATAAGGCGCATCACCACGATAGGCTTTTCCGGTCTGTTTACTCAATAAGACTGGTCGTCGATTGCCACCAATTTCGCTGGTCAGCCCAGGTTCGTAGCCCATAAATTTATGTTTGTCTCTGTCATTACAGATGACCATTTGTTTGGCTTGTACCATTGGTAGATCAGGAGTCTCGAAACGAAACGCAATGTCTTCTCTCAAAAAAGCAGCACTTTCAAAAATGGCATTTCCGATCTTTCCAGATGTTTTTACCAATGCGCCACCCACGATCAGATAACCATTCAAAGGTGCGAAAATAGGCAGTCCGGCAGCCGAACTAAACAACCGCCCAATCATGTCAAATATATCTCGATTGAAGCTATCCGCCACCAACTCAAATGAGCATAAAGTAGTCGATACATCTACCGCTGGAGAATAGTAGACGATGGGTGACCCTTGCGTGAACGCACCTGGCTGTAGATATTGAAAATCTTCTATCTTTTCGACCATCTGATTGAGTGCTTTGGGCGCACGACCGTAAGTTTGGGCAGATTTGACACCGGAGACGACGAGTAAGTCCTTTTTGCCACCAAAAAATTTTTGTGGCGCATCACCGGTATACACACTCAAAATTTCGACACTCAAGGGCTTCCCGATACCCGGTTGCGTAAAGTCCGGCAAACCGAGTCGAGAATTGTCACGCAAACTGAGCGAGCGAATATTTCCGGCTCTAAAACTCAAACTTTGATCTTCTCCGGCAGCCGCTGCTTTTAGAAAAGAAAACAAATTACCGATATGCGCCTTTTCTGCTAGCTCGTCAGCATCGGTCAGTACATTTCCGATATTATATAAAACTGCCATAATTGAGATTTTAGACAATAGATGTTAGATGATAGACAGTATATGCAATGAATCATCGTATGGATACTATGCAGCCTACATCTAGTAAGGTCTAGTGAGTAGGTATACTTTTATATGAAAATCAGATTATTTATTGATGTTCTGTCAATACCAACAAAGAAGCGTGTTTTTTATCGAAAATGAAAACGCGCACAATACATTTCATCCGAAATAACTATATGCGTGTAACTTTGCCGTCCAGAAAAGTAAAATACAGATCACAGCGATGCCAAAACTCACCGTCATCATCTTGACTTTCAATGAAGCGCACAATATTCTAGCTTGCTTGGATAGTGTTCAGTCTTTGGATGCCGATATTTTCGTGGTTGACTCCTACTCTACTGATGATACGCTACAACTCATCACACAGCGCAACATTCCTTATGTACAACACCCTTTTGAAAACTATGCACGACAACGCAACTGGGCGCAAGAAAACTTACCGATCCAGACGGATTGGGTGCTACATTTGGATGCTGGAGAACGTTGTTCTGTAGAAATGATCGACTGGCTCAATCAGCATTTTGACCCGAATACCTCGACGGACGCTTATTTATTCAGTCGGCGGACTTTTTTCATGAATCGCTGGATGAAGCGCGGCGGTCACTATCCTAACTTTCATTTGCGGCTATATCGGAAAACAAAAGGACATTGCGAAAACAAAGCCTACGATCAACATTATGTCGTGGATGGGAAAATCGAGCAGTTGGCAGCCGGGATTGACTTGATTGATGTTGTCTGCGACTCTTTGCATCAATTTACCATCGGTCATGCACGCTGGGCGCAAAAAGAAGCACTAGAACAGTATAGCGGTGAGGTCGAAAAAGGCGAAGTGCAAGCCAAAGCGAGCGGCAATGCCATAGAGCGGCAGCGATGGCTCAAAAATCAGGTTTTTGGTCGCTTTCCATTGTTTTGGAGAGCTCTACTATATTTTATGTATCGCTATTTTATTCGATTGGGGTTTTTGGATGGTAAAGAAGGATTGATTTTTCATACTTTACAGGCATTTTGGTTTCGTTTTCTGATTGATGCGATGATTGTGGAGCAGCGATTGGATGCTAAAGATCAATAAAGCTCAGTCGCTCATCGCATGAAAAAGTTGGCATTCTTCCCTGTCCGCTGTATCTTTGTCCTCTACTGAACTGAAAACGCTTATATGCAACATCAACAATCTCATCATATAGGGTGGATAGCAGCCATCATAATTGTCGCGGCTTTGAGTCGATTACTCTTTGTTTTAGTCCCCAATTTTTCGCCCATCGGTGCCATTGCACTCTTCGGAGCGGCATACTTTAGTCAAAAGTGGCTGGCATTTGTGATTCCATTGGCGGCGATGTGGGTGAGTGATCTGCTCATCAACAATATGCTCTATCCGCGTATGTTTCCAGAGTATTATGATGGTAATTTTGCTTGGGGCGTTTCTTGGTGGGTTTATGGGGCGTTTGCGGTAGTTGTTCTACTTGGTTTTGTGCTGCTCAAGCAAGTCAAAATTCAAAATGTTCTGCTAGCCAGCGTATTGACAGCGATTGTTTTCTTTCTTGTCACCAATTTTGGGGTGTGGGCAGGCGGTACAATGTATCCCAAAACGGCAGCCGGATTGGGGGCTTGCTATGTAGCAGCGATTCCTTTTTTCTGGAATACACTTCTGAGCAATATACTTTTTAGTGCAGTTCTATTCGCTGGAAATAATTATGTGCGACAACAGCGATTGGCAATGGCTTAAACTAACTTTCCTTAAAGTCAAAATGCACGAATAGAGCTTCTGTTCGTGCATTTTTTACTGGCGGCAATTTCAGCTATTCACTTACAGACTTTTGTTTACCAACAATCAATTTTCGCCCCAATGTCCCTGTTAAAGCACCCAATCCGCCCATAATGCCACCCAGTGTCACGGTAGCTATGAGTAGATTCATGTAGCTCAAACCACCCAAAATTTCGCCCATTTGTACTGGTAAGATACGCTGTGCCTCTGTACGCGTCAAGAAGAAAGCGACTAGCAGCCAGACAGCAGCTACGGACAACAAACCCACAGCAAAACTCAATACCGGTCGCGGCTGTAAAATCGCGCCGATCACTAAAGCAGCAATTACTAAGCTCCACCACGGCAAGAACAGTTGTAGCAGCCAAGTCAATGCGAAGGTCAGTCCGAATTGTAATAATGTATTTTTCATAGCTATTTCCGTTTAAATGGTGTTTGATCTTCCTAATTTGGTTTCAACAGCTGATCGTACAACCGCTTTTCTTCCAGCTCCTCGGGTGTTTTCAGAAACGATAATTCGTAATATTCTTCATTCGCCCAAGTATCAATCATACTATCATAAAACCGACTTGCCGGATTGCCAGACTGACCACCGGGATAGACGCCATAGCCTTTCGGTGTTTCACTCATCTCGACTATCATACGCCAAGAAGGACCGGCGGTACGACTGACAGCATTTGGAGAAAGGCTGTATCCATTGGTGGAGATATTGTATCGACCAAAAGGCTCTAGACTGCGCGACAGATGAGCGATATAGGTTTTGCGGTGTGCTTCCCAAGTGTACTCTTTGTCCTGCAATCGCCATTCCAAATCTTGGATAGTACTTAGAAATGCCTGCGTCACGATGTCTTCGGGTGTTTCTCGCTCTGGTGTCGCTGTAATATCCCAAAAAACATTTAGTGGATGATTTTCTAGCATATCGACCGTCCGCCATTTGCGCACTTGTAAGACTGAAATGGAGTCCGCATATGCACTGATTTCATCCCAAGTCGCTTCCTCCAAATCCTCAAACCACTCTGTAAACAAGATCGGTGCAACTGCTTCTTTCTCAAATACATAATCCCAACTTTCCAGCAACTCTACCAGCCCTTTTTGCAGCGCATTCAACTGACTTTGATCCAAATTAGAAAGCATCAGCGGCAGGGCTTCTTCTGCAAATAAACTATAGCTGCTTGTCTGCAAATTCATCATGTCTTTTACCGTCGCGTTACTCAGGCTGTCAAGTGTCCGATTGATATAGCGACCTCTGTATTGATCAAAACCTTCGCGGTTATAGGGATATGGATAGGTATCATCTGTAGTGCGCTGATTGGCGGAAGCGACAAACTGACGCGGTGGATTGAGGACTTTAGGATTTTGGTCGTAAGGAATGAAGCCCATCCACTCATTGCGCAGCACATTTCCTTCTAGCACAAAACGCCCTTGTTCTTCGCGTTTGATAGGTAGTCGCCCGACGATATTCATGGCAACATCACCATCAGTACTGGCAAAAACGAAATTCTGTGCAGGCGTCTCATAACTAGCACAAGCAGCATCAAATTCTGCATAATTTTTGGCTCGATTGATGCGTGGGAAAATGGTAATCTCATCAGGATTTGGTGTTTCTAGCGAAATCCAGTGCATCGCTAAATCGTGATACCCATCGTCTTCGGAGCGATAAACGATAGGCCCAAAATGTGTGTAGCGAATGGTGTCCAAGATGACTTTACTTGACCCCTTGACCTCAATTACTTCGATCACCATTTCTACCTCGCGTTCTTTACCATTGAAACGATAGCGCGTCTGTGCCTCATCCACCCAGTCTATCGCATACCAATCTGTTACGTCTTGCCCCACATTTGTAGATCCCCAAGCAATATGCTCATTGAACCCAATAATGACACCCGGCAGTCCCGGAATACTCGCGCCATAGACGTTGTAATCTGGCGTGTGCATTTGTATTTCGTACCAGATCGCAGGTAGCGTCATTTGTAGATGCGGATCGTTGCACAAAATTGAATTGCCGCTAGCCGTTTTGCTGCCAGCTACTGCCCAGTTGTTGCTTCCAATGCCATCGGCAACCATCGGTAAGTCTGGATAAGGCAACAGTTCACCGATAAGCACTTTGCTGCTGTCGTTCAAGAGTAGTTCAGTACTATCATTGGCGAAGATGGTGCCGCGTGGAATGACGGGCGATTCTTTATCGTTGGTCTCTGGATAGAGAAAGTCGAATGCCTCGCGCCCGAAAATTTGTAAACTATTCGTTGCTGCTAAATCTTCGTAGCGAAAGTTGAGGCTCAGTGCCATATTTTTCTGGAAGATTGCCGTTTTTTCAATCGACCAAGCTTCCGGTGTATAGCCCAACAATTTATATTCGATGGGATAGTCTGCAGGTGATAACGAACTCATATAAGCATTCACGCCGTCTACATAAGCTTGTAGCAATTGTACATTGGGGCTTTTTTTCCAGCTTTGTGCCGCTCGCTCTGCTGCTGCTTTGATGCCTCTTCGTCTTTGTAGTCGATCATAGTCAATCGTGCGCTCTCCCAGCACTTCAGATAATGTACCGCCTGCACCACGCACCGCAATATCCATCTGCCACAATCTATGCTGAGCCGTCACGTAGCCTTGCGCGAATAGCGCATCCAGTTCATTTTGAGCGAAAATGTGAGGCACTAAACGATCATCATAGACGATCTTGACTTCTTCTTTTAGCCCGGCTAACTTTTGATTCTTGTAAGTTCGCTTGTTGTCCACCTTTGTATTCTGCCAAAAACCATCAAATGGGCTGAGCAGTGGAGCGATGGCAGGCACGTCTTGCCCTAGTGGATTGGGAATGGTCAGTAAGTAAGTTAGCGCGGCGGTTAGGAGTAAAGAAATAAGGAAAGGGAGAAATTTCATTGCGTCTTCTTCATTTTGTCAGGCTAATGTAACCAAAGTTTTGAAGAAGAGTTTGCACAATGATTCAACTAACACTCATAGCACTCAAAAACAGCATTCGCCAGTGCTTGCTCATTGGGTGCTTTTGCAATGGTACATTCATGAAAGCCCAACCGTCGCAACGCATCAGCAGTAGTATTCCCGATGGCGACGATTCGCTGTCCCGGCTGCAAATCATGACGATGAAAATAAGCTTCCGCGTTGAGTGGGCTGGTAAAGACGAGTATGCGACGACTTTCCATAACGTAGTGAGATTTTGGTTTGTTGGTATAAACGATCAAATCAATACTTTGAATATGTTCACTTAATAATTTCTGTACGGATTGGCGAGACCACTGAGCCTGCGGAAACAATGCTCGTTTTCCGGTAGCTATGATTGAGAAAGCGGCAGCTACATTTTTAGGTTGTCCATCGCCTATAAAATCAAGTTTATATCCGGCTTGTCTGAGCGCAGTAGCTGTTCCTTCGCCTATACATGCCCATTGTACATATTGGAAATAATCCTGTGGTAAGTCGAGCTTTTTACAACCTTCCAAAAAGTAGTGAACGCCTCTTTTACTATAAAAAAAGATCCAATCTGTAAGTGGTACAGCATCAAATGATGAAAGCTCAAACTCAATCAAAGAAAATGCAGTCAAAGGAATGTGGGCTTCCTGCATCCGAGCTCTGAAAATACTATCCGCTGCCAGCTCTCGACTGATAAAAACACCTTCCATCAGCTAGGATTCTATAGCTGCATTAAATGCTTCCAAAACCTTCTCCGGCAGATCAGCAGAAGTAGACATGGATAGTTGTACGTGCTGCAAAGGGGCGTTCCACTCATCCGCTTTAGCTGCCCAAACGTGATAATTTCCCATCTGGTCGACGCGACAGTAAACGCCTAATGGCATATGGCAACCACCGTCGAATAGCTGCAATACTTTGCGTTCTATCTTGACTGCTTGCGCAACATCTCGGTCATGTAGCTTCATCAACATACGCCGAATATCAACATCGGATTCATTGACCTGATATGCCAGTACACCCTGAGCCGGAGCCGGAACAAACTCTCTCGGATCAAATTTAATGATGTGATAGGCATCAACATCTATTTCCAGCCGTGTGATACCAGCCGCTGCCAACATAATGGCGTCAAACTGTCCTTCATCCAGTTTGCGAAGGCGTGTGGGTACATTGCCACGGATGTCTTTCAGTTCGATATCCGCACGAAAATCTAGCAATTGTGCTTTCCGGCGCGCTGATGAGGTGCCGACTATAGCATTTGGCTTCAATTTTAACAATTGGTCGTCTGCGACAGTTTCTTTACGAATTATGAGCCAATCAGCAGGATTTTCGCGATAAGAAACGGCCGAAATTACCAATCCTTCCGGCATGGTCGTTGGTAGGTCTTTCATAGAATGCACTGCGAGGTCGATATTGCCTTGTAGCAATTGATCTTCGATTTCTTTGGTAAAAAAGCCTTTTCCTTCAATCTTATCAAAGCTCAAATGCTGAATTTTATCCCCTTTTGTTTTGATAATTTCCAGCTCTGACTGCACACCGATTTGCTGCAACTGATGCTGTACAAAGTAAGCCTGCCACAGCGCCAGCTTACTTCCTCTCGTCCCGATTCTTACAATTTTGTCCATGCTCGAAAAATTTGCGCAAAAGTATTGATAAATTGTTGAATTGTTGGCTTACTGAATCAACAAGTGGAACTGTTTATGATCATCAGTAGGTTATTTAGAACCTAGATGGGATTAAACAGTTCTCCCAATTGAACAATTCAACAAAGAAATTATCTTCGCCCTCTCAATTAGAACAACCTATGACAAAGAAATACAAACGCTATCTCGTCACTTCTGCACTGCCGTACGCGAATGGTCCGTTGCACATTGGACACTTGGCGGGTGCTTACTTACCTGCTGATATTTATGTTCGCTATTTGCGGTTGATCGGGAAGGACGTTGTCTACATCGGTGGCTCAGATGAGCATGGCGCGGCGATCACAATTAAGGCAAAAAAGGAAGGCATCACGCCTCAAAAAATCATCAATAAATACCATGAGCAATTTGAGCGCACCTTCCGAAAGATCGGTATTTCTTTCGATCATTATCACAGGACTTCTGCGCCATTGCACCATCACACTTCGCAAGAATTTTTCAGACAACTCTATGAGAAAGGCGAGTTTCTGGAAAAGACAACCGAGCAGTATTTCGATGAAAGTGCGCAACAGTTTTTAGCGGATCGCTACATCATAGGAACTTGTCCGGTCTGTAATCATCCCGAAGCTTACGGCGATCAGTGCGAAAACTGTGGTACATCGCTCAGTCCGACTGAGTTGAAAAATCCACGCTCTACCCTTTCAGGCGCGACTCCGGTGCTGCGAGAAACTTCTCATTGGTTTTTGCAATTGGATAAATATGAAGCTTGGTTGCGCGAGTGGATAGAAAAAGGAGAACTAAATAGTGAGCAGCTTCATGATCCTCGTGACTGGAAAAATCACGTTCTGGGGCAATGCAAATCTTGGTTAGACACCGGTCTGCAAGCACGAGCAATGACACGTGATCTAGATTGGGGGATAGATGTGCCGCCTGACATTCCGAACGCCGAAGGTAAAAAGCTCTATGTCTGGATGGATGCACCTATTGGCTATATTTCTTCTACCAAACAGTGGGCAGCCGATAATGATAAAGATTGGGAACACTATTGGAAAGATGAAGATACTGCGCTGATTCATTTCATTGGGAAAGACAATATCGTTTTTCACTGTTTGATTTTTCCGGCTATTTTGAAAGCAACAGGTGAGTATATTTTGCCTGTCAATGTGCCTGCCAATCAGTTCATGAATCTGGAGGGTGATAAGATTTCGACATCTAGAAACTGGGCGATTTGGGTGCATGAATATGTCGATGAATTTGAAGGGCGAGAAGATGAACTACGCTACAACCTCATCAAAAATATGCCGGAGCAGCGCGATAGTGAGTTTACGTGGAAAGGATTTCAGGAGACCAACAATAACGAACTGGTCAATAATCTCGCTAATTTCATCAATCGTGTTGTCGTCCTGACCAATAAATATTACAATGGGCGACTGCCTGCTTTTCAAGAAACTTTAGCCATCAAAAGCAGTGTCCATGCAGCAGCAGAAAGTACGTATGGTGCAGAGTTGACGCATATCCGAGAGTATCTAGAACGCATAGGCGCACATATTGAAAAATTTGAGTTCCGAGCAGCTTTGCAAGCGATGATGGAGCTATCCTCTGCCGGAAATCAATTGTTGCAATTCAATGAACCGTGGAAACTCATCAAGACCGATGAAGAACGTGTCAAAGTGGTGATGCATTTGGCGGTACAGTTTGTGCGTGCCTTGCAGATTGCTTGCCGACCGTTTTTACCATTTACATCTGATAAAATAGGCGCACTATTGATGACGACTGATATTTTGGAAGAAGGAGAATGGGAAGCAGCGATTGCTACCTTGAAAAGAGGAGAATCGCTTATCCGTAGTGGTCATGAGATCGGTACGCCTAGTCATTTATTTGCTCGGATAGATGATGCACTAATCGACGCACAAGTTGAAAAACTACGCTTGTCGAATGCCAAGAAAGAAACGGATACGACTGAGTCGGAAGAAGCTACTATCCAATATGAAGAAGTAAAGCCGACGATTCAGTTTGATGATTTTACAAAGCTAGATTTGCGCACGGGAAAGGTCGTAGCGGCTGAAAAGGTCAAAAAAGCAGATAAATTATTGCATCTGACTGTTGATCTAGGATTCGAAGAGCGGAGCATCGTTTCCGGCATCGCTAAGTTCTTTCAGCCGGAGGACATCATCGGGCAACAAGTCGTTATCGTCGTCAATCTTGCGCCTAGAAAACTGCGTGGCGTGGAGTCGCAAGGCATGATTTTGATGGCAGAAAATGCAGAAGGTGAGTTGGCATTTGTGTCGCCGCCGGATGCGTTTGGGGGTGGATTTGTGGTGCGGTAAGGCTAAATATGAGATCGCTCCTTTTAGTTGCTTCTAGACGTGAGATGTGAGACTACTAATCTTTGTTGTCTCATATCTCACGTCTCAAAAAGAGCGTAGCGAACAATCTCGTATTTAAAACAAACTCGTAATTACATTCTCCTCCGTCACGCCCTCCGCTTCTGCTTTATAGTTGCGTACGATGCGATGACGCAAAACGTACTTTGCAACTGCTTGAACATCAGCGATATCCGGTGAATATTTGCCATTGATAGCTGCATGACATTTAGCACCGAGCACCAGATATTGAGAAGCACGTGGACCTGCTCCCCAAGAGATGTAATTATTGACTTCGGCAGTGGCGTTGTACGTATTAGGGCGTGTTTTAGTCGCCAATTTGACAGCATACTCTAGCACATTGTCCGCGATAGGAATTTTGCGGATGAGTTGCTGAAAGTAAGTGATCTGCTCACCTGTCAATACGTGCTTTAGGTCATATTTGATAACCTTAGTTGTTGCTTTTACGACAGCGATTTCTTCCTCGTAAGTCGGATAGTCCAATGGAATATTAAACATGAAACGGTCAAGCTGAGCTTCTGGTAGTGGATAGGTTCCTTCTTGCTCAATGGGGTTTTGTGTCGCCAATACAAAAAATGGCTTCGGTAGCTCATGACGAATACCACTGACCGTCACAGAGCGTTCTTGCATCGCTTCTAGTAATGCCGCTTGCGTTTTGGGTGGTGTTCTATTGATCTCATCTGCTAGGACGATGTTGGCGAATAAAGGACCTTTTGCAAACTGGAATTGTCGGTTCTCTCCTAATACCTCAGAGCCTGTGATATCCGAAGGCATCAAGTCCGGCGTAAACTGAATCCGCTTAAACTCTAAGTCCAACACCTCAGCTATCGTACTGACTAACAAAGTTTTAGCTAATCCCGGTACTCCGACTAATAAGCTGTGACCATTGCTAAACAAAGAGATAATAACAGCTTTCACCACTTCGTCTTGACCGACGATGACTTTTGCTATTTCTGATTTTAGGGTGTCGTAAGATGCCGCTAGTCCGTCTACGGCTTGCACATCTGATTGATAATTTGTTTGGCTCATAAAAGCTGTAAATTCTTTATTTTCGGTGATTTCTTTTGTAAGACGCTAGCGAACAGCTATTAGACTTTCAACTGTTCAGAAATCTTGCATATCGTTGTATCCGTTTTGTGGAACAGACTATCAAACGGGTAATGAGTCGAAATCGTTTTCAATTAGTTGCTAATTATCTGTTACAACGCCAAAATATCTGCCATTCGTAGCAAATCGTGGTTGAGTTGCTTTTGTTTGGTGATCGCATCTTCAAAAGAAGTGGCGATGACTTGATCGTTGATGATGCCAAGGGCGATGTTGCGTTCTCCATTCATTAGGCGCTCAACAGCACTGAAACCCAATCGACTCGCCAAGACGCGATCCAATGCCGTAGGTGCACCACCACGCTGCAAGTGACCGATGATGGTAACTTTAGAATCGTAGAAATCGAATCGCTCCTCGACCTGCTTGGCTAGCTCCATGGCATTACCATTTTTATTGCCTTCCGCGACGACGACGATGCTGAATAGCTTGTTGTTGTACGCACCTTTTTTCAGCATTGCGCATAGATCGTCGATGGAGGTTTCCGTCTCCGGTAACATGATCGCGCCTGCGCCACCACCTAGTCCGGTACTCAATGCAATAAAGCCGGCATGACGCCCCATGACTTCTACAAAGAATAGCCGATTGTGAGAATCTGCAGTATCACGGATGCGATCCACTGCCTCAATAGCGGTATTAATGGCTGTATCATACCCAATGGTGAAGTCAGTACCGTATATATCATTGTCTATCGTGCCGGGCAGCCCAATAAATGGGATATCAAATTCTTCAGAGAAAATCTTAGCTCCAGTATATGTACCATCTCCGCCGATGCAGACACAGCCTTCGATGCGATTGGCACGTAGCGATTCGTAAGCTTTCCGACGACCTTCTGGTGTCATAAAATCTTTGCTGCGCGCAGTTTTCAGAATCGTGCCGCCACGCTGAATGATATTACCGACATCACGGGTTTCTAGTCGCTTGATCTTGTTTTCGATCATACCCTGATAGCCACGCTCTACGCCATAGACATGCAGATGATGATAAGAAGCAGTACGTACAACGGCACGGATCGCCGCATTCATACCCGGCGCATCGCCACCGGAAGTAAAGACTGCAATTCGCTTTATATTACTCATATTTTTTTTCGTTAATAAGAGCCAAGGATAAGCATAAACGACTCCTAAAGTAATATTCGAATTTGCTCTTTTCCTTAACCAACGCGAAATAATAAAATTCTCTCTCAAAACGCACGCTTCCGACTGACTTTTTCTCCCTTTTGCCCAAATGTGACTTTCTGCAACCGTTTGTGGATAAGCTCACTTTTTACAAACATTTGCTTGTGGAGAAATAAGTTAATCGGCAGGCGATCAACGAAGTAAGCAAATTAGTGATAAAGTGAGGAGTTGTGTTCCTTTGGTTTTTGCGGTAACTTGGAGAAACTTTTATCCATTTTAGTCATGCAGACAGTTGCGCTATAACTGTAGCTTGACACAAATATCCTACATATGACATATTCAAATCTTTACCAAACAGTGCTCCGGCACTGGATTTGGCTGCGCGGTTACTGGTCGCTACATTGGCTACAAATTGTCACCATTGCATTTGTCGCCTACATTGTGATGATGAGAGAGGTGAGCATCCAACTAGACCTGAGTTCGCCACCGACTATTTTGGCTGCTCATACACCCAATCATCAAGCGACAGCATTGAACACTTCCCTAGTCGTGGAAGACCTTAAAAGTGATGCTAAGCAGAAGGAATGGAAAGATCGCAGAGCCAATCGTTTTGCCAATTTGGGGTTCATCCTCAATCCGACTTATGCCAAGCGTCACAACGTCGATCAAGCAACCGTCGGTTTTCACATGAACAACTGTAAAAACTACGTGAAGCGATTTGCGAAAGTCGCACAGACAGAACAAGAAAAGTTTGGGATTCCGGCAAGTATCACATTGGCGCAAGGATTATTAGAATCCGATGCCGGAGACAGTCGCTTAGCCGTCGAATCTTCCAATCATTTTGGTATCAAATGCCGTAGTAAATGCAAAGGCTGTACCTGCCGTAACTATACCGACGATAGTCAATATGATATGTTTCGCGTTTTTGGTTCAGCTTGGGAAAGTTATCGTGAGCATTCTTTGTTGCTGACCGGAGATCGCTACAAGCATTTGTTAGATTTAGATATTTCTGATTATCGCGCTTGGGCGCATGGACTCAAGAAAGCCGGATATGCTACGGATAAGAGATATGCAGAGAAATTGATTGCGATAGTGGAAAGTTTGGAATTGAGTGTGTATGATAGATAATGATCCGTTTTGACGCTGCTTAGGTGAAGGTTTTACGTGAAAGTAAAACCTTCACGGTTACTGCTGCATTTTGATTTTATAAAATCGACCAATATATTAATTCTATAAAGTTCTTTAATGATTAAATTCGCTCTTTCAATCAACCAAACTCAATCAGATGAACAAATGGCTATGTGTACTTTTTGTTACTATTCTCACAACTCACTTTTCGATGGCTCAATCTAACGATACGATCATTCAGAAGATGGTCGAATATGAAGTGCTGAAGCGGAAAGAGGTGGCGCGGTTTGAAGAGTTGCTGAATCTCGTGCACAAATTCACAGATATAGAAAAACGAACTAAAACCATCTACTTGATGGGATTACATGGATTGGAATCTGAGAAGTTGACAGGTCATGAACTCGGCAATCCAACCTTTCCACTTTTGATGCCAACTGTGCAGTTTGTTGGCAATATTGAAGATGATGAAGCAAAACAAAAAATCATTAAGCAACAGCAAAAATATCTCTTACGACTTCAAGATTGTGGGTTGATACGGCAAAGACACGTCGATCAATTCAGAGAAAAAATAGAATCAGAACCAATACCCTTCCGAGTTGTCTTGCTGGAGAAATTATATATGCAAGCAGAAATAGCGGAACGATTGAGTTTTGAAAGGCTTACTAACAAAATTGATAAGTTGAATGAATCGGGTGTTTGTACTTCTGAAAACTATGCTCGACTGAAACAAGATTTGCAATCAGAACTAATACAAGAGCCTATTGAACTTATCGGCTATTTCGATAGAGGAATTGTATTTGACTTGACGACTTACTCAGAAAACCCAGATGAGTATCTAGAGCAGATTCATAGAGAAACTGCTAGCCTTTTACCTGACTTGGATTTCAATAATTTCAGCTATGAAGTAGTAGTCGACAAGGAATCGTCCTTTCCTGATTACACATTCTATGAAGCAATCGTCAGCGTACAAAAAGATAAAAACATTTACAAGCAGGCAAGCTATTTCGCTCCACCTGAGCGCCGAGTAGAAAAAGATGGTTCCATTTCTTATCTAGGAAAAATTGGAACGCAAAACTATTATCAACTTTTCAATAAAATGCTATTCGATCAGCAATCTCCTTATCTTTTGCACTACATAGAATCATACAGCGGGAATAGCTTAGATGATACTAAATTTGGAATAGTTGCGCTGACAGAAAATCAAGTTAAAGCAGTCAGAATCCTCGGATTACCGATGCAATTGAGCTATGAAAAGTTTAATAATGTCATCACTTCCCAACGAATTGCAGCTGCTTTGAACGCTTACAAAAAAGTCGGTTTGTTCAATCATTTATCAGAGGAAGAACTAGCAAATAGTACCAACAAAGCTTATCAGCAAACCAACCGAAATGTCAATGATATTTTGAGTGCTTTTCCCCATTTGATTTTATATTTCGATGGCGAAATGGGCAACTTGGATAATCCTTATGAAGAACTCGTTCAACTTCATAAAGAATTTACGAGAGGAGATTTTCAACCGACCAATGTCAGTGGAGACTTCCAGTTAGGCATTAAAAAGTCGTGTGACATTAAATTTTATTTTAATGGCAAACATTATCAAAAGCAACTCAGAATAGATGGTGACTGGGTGGATGCAGATTTCTTTGATTTCCTTCAGGAAGTATTTGAAGAGAATAAACTTCCTGGAAAGTTCTATGCGTTAGAAAAAGAAGGTTTAATTTATCTAACTCCTGAGCAGTACGAATATCTGTACAAGAATCAATTCATTTATACTTTTGAAGATTGGATTAATAGAGATAGAGACTAATTATCTATCAATACTCATCCGCACCAAACAAAAATTACCATGCAACAAAAACCACCCGCCCAACTCACCGACGCCGAACTACAACAAGCCGCCAAAAAGCTAAAGTCTGACTCTATCTGGAGTGCTCTACTGATCGGATTTATGGTAGGTATCGTCATTTTTAGCATTGTAAAAAATACGTGGGGATTTTTGACACTTATTCCTCTCTACTTTATCTATAAAATGGTGAATGGAGATAAAAAGAATGCATCACTGAGAGAAGAAATCAAAAAACGGAATCTAGAATAATGGAAAGGTATTTACTTGGTTTCTCCCTCCTACTCTACTCTATTTCAATCCATGCTCAACGCTCTCGATTTCACTATCAACAACCCAAAATCGGGACACAAGTCCAACTCATCTTTTACGCTCCTGACTCCTTGATTGCCAATCAATTAGCTACTCAAGCTTTTGCTCGAATCGATAGCCTGAATTTAGTTTTTAGCGACTATTTACCCAATAGCGAAATCAGCCAGCTCTCTGCAACTGCCGGACAAGATACTTGTGTACGACTTAGCGATGAGATTTGGGAGGTGCTGCATTTTTCGCAACAAGTCAGTCGACAAACTAATGGACATTTTGATGCGACAATAGGCTCGCTTTCTAAGCTTTGGAGAAAAATGTTTTACAAGCAAGAATTTATTGGAGGAGTAAAATTAAAACACAATAAAAATTTAGTGAATTACAATTGGTTGCAACTAGATAAAAATGAACAATGTGCTTGTTTGAAAAAGAAAGGAATGCGGCTCGATGCCGGAGGTCTGGCAAAAGGCTATATCGTCGACGAAGTGTTTGAGTTGTTTGAAGCAGCAGGCATTACACAACTACTTATCGATGCAGGGGGCGATATTCGAGTCGGTGATTCCCCACCCGATTCGGAAGGCTGGAAGATTGAAAGACTATTTGGCATTTCTACTCTGACGAATGTAGCTGTTGCTACCTCAGGAGATACCTATCGCTATCTAGAGTGGAAAGGCAAACGCTATTCTCATATCATCAATCCCAAAACTGGTTATGGTGTGCAAAATGCACCAAAAGTAAGTGTCACAGCGACTACTGCCATGTGTGCGGATGCGTATGCTTCGGCTTTCAGTGTGCTGGCGGAGCGGAAAAGTCGGCGGCTGGCGAGGAGGTTGGGTTTGGGATTAGAGATGAAATAATGAAAAGGCGTCCGATGCTTCAATCAAAAAGCATCCCACGCCTCTTCACCTACTCCTTCACCTCCTGCATCTTCTTGATTTGCCCCAGCAAAAATTTCTTAGGCACAACAGGAATGGCTTTCATCATCACTTTCTGCGCCAAAGTAACACCTGCGATGATATTCAATTCGCCGTCCAACATACCTTGATAGCCTTCTTTGGCAACCGATTCAGCACTCGCCACATCTGCGCTTTTGAATAAATCGGTTTTATCCATACCGGAAGTCTGCGCAAAATCTGTTTCTGTAGCACCCGGCAATAATGCAGTCACCGTCACACCTGTTCCGTCCAGTTCTTCCATGATCGCATTGCTAAAAGAAGTGACATAAGCTTTAGTAGCGAAATAGACAGCTTGCAGTGGTCCCGGCATTAGGCTGGCGGTGGAAGAAACATTGAGAATTTTACCGAAATTTCTCGCGACCATGTCTGGCAAGAAAAAGCGCGTCAGTGCCGTCAATGCCACAATATTCAGTTGAATCATGCTGTGATCGGTCGACCAATCGCGCTCATGGAACTTCCCAACGCCTCCAAATCCAGCGTTGTTGATGAGGTAGTCCACTTGGATATTGGCAGCTTTCACTTCATTGTAGACCTCTCGACAAGCATCAGCAGCCGTCAGATCTTTCTCGATGATGTGTACATCTATGCCGCTGTATTTGCTTTCCAACTCTTGCTTAAGCGCATTTAATTTATCGCCACTACGCGCTATGATGACCAAATCACCGCCACGCTCGGCATGTATCTTCGCTAGTTCTTTTCCGATGCCACTGGACGCGCCAGTGATTAGAGCTACATTATTCATATTTTCTTTTCTTTATAATTATTTGAGCAAGAAAGGCTGTTCCTACGGGACGCAAAGGCATCGACAATAACGAAGCTATAAACAGTTTGTCCATACAGGACAATATAGCAATCACTTTCACCGAAGCAACCTTCCAGTAAATCAGAAGGACGACCGCGACTGGACTGGATTACGATACCATGTCCATGTATGTAGTCGCACCATCTTTTTCGGAGCTTGTCATGTGATAGCGGTAAAACGACATTCCAGAAAACTATGCCTTCTGTGTGCCTATGTGTTTATTAATTATGTAATACTAAGCTATTTCAATTCATAATTACCATGTCCAAAAGGCATCCGAGTAATCCGCTCACCCGTCAGTTGATAAACCGCATTGGCGATAGCGGCTCCCACAGGTCCCATAGGCGGTTCTCCCAACCCACCGGGTGTCTCTGCATTTTCTAAAATCACAACGTCGATTTCTTTTGGTGTATCGCGCATCATTGCCATCTGATAAGGACCATAAATGACAGGACGAAGCTCGTTATCTTTGACGAACATTTCCTCGTACATGGCGGCACTCATTCCCATGACGATACTGCCTTCACATTGGGCACGGATCTGATCTGGATTAATAGCTATACCGGGATCGATAGCGCAAGTCATTTTATGCACTTTGATGCGCCCTTCTTCAACACTTACTTCTGCGATTTGTGCGCAAGGAGTGTTGACATCTGTACTCGCTGCAAATCCCAAAGCTCTCCCGTCGGGTGCTCCACTCTTCCAATTGGCACGTTCGGCAACAGCTTCAATGACGGCACGTAGTCGATTGCCTCTGTCATCATTTTTAATATGTGCCAGCCGAAATTCAATAGGATCGCGTCCGGCTTGCTCTGCCAATTCATCCATAAAGGTTTCTATCGCAAAACTATTCGGCAGCAATCCCAAACCACGCCACCAACTCGTCGAAAAAGGCAATTTCGCACGCCAAGAAGTGACTATATGATTAGGAATGGCTTCATATTGAATCATGCCACCACGCCAAGCTCCTAAGTCAGCACCTAGAAACTTGTTGCCTATATTTGGCACTAAGGATGAGCCAAAAGCGACGTCACCACTCGATAGATCGTGCGATATGGCTTCGATATCGCCATCTGCTGTCAGTGTAGCACGTAAGATATGATGCGTCGGTGGTCGGAAATTGTCGTGTTGAAATTCTTCTTGTCGACTAAAGACATATTTGACCGGACGACCGACAGATTTAGACAGAACAGCAGCTACCATAGCATGTGGCGTATGCAATCGACGACCAAATCCACCACCCAAGAAAGTCGGGACGATATTGACATTTTCTGCTTTGAAACCTAGTCGATCTGCCACTTCAGAACGCGTGATGTCAGTCACTTGAGTCGACAAAATGATAGTCGCATGATCGCCTTCGACATGAGCCACAGCCGCATTGGGTTCTATCTGAGCGTGCGCGCCTATCGGACTCCAATATTCGCGCTGGATAACGGTCGCTTCATTCTCTTTCAATATTTTGGAAGCATTGCCTTCCTTTTGTATCTCTACCGGAGACCCCCTCCCCACTGTCAACTCAGCTTCTATATCTTCGGTCTGCCAAACTTTAGTTGTCTTCCATGTTGCCTTTATTTTTTGTTTGGCATTTTCGGCTTCCATATATGAGTCAGCGACGACCGCGACGAAGTCTTTTTCTTGTACAATCTTGACGACACCAGGCATTTGGCTGGCTGCTTTTGTATCGGCTGTCTCTAGCGTCGCGTCTATCTTAGGCGAACGCAAGACGGCAGCGTACAACATATTGGGCAGCGCAGCATCCATACCATAAATGGGCGCACCAGTTACTTTTTCTGTTAGATCGACTCTTTTGACAGGTTTCCCAATAGACTGATAACTACTTTTTGGCTTCAATTTGGGCGTACTCGGCACATCCCATTCTTGAATGGTTTGCACGATTTCGCCATAGGTCAATTGCTGATTGCCGTACTGCACAAGACCAGATTGAGCGGTGAGCTGATCGGCATCCACTGACCATTGTTTGGCAGCTGCATTGACGAGCATTTGTCGCATGGTAGCGGCTAGTTCGCGCAAAGGTGTCCAAAGACTAGGAATGGAAGTGCTACCGCCCGTCCCAAATTTGTCGATGTTGCCGGACTGTGTTTCTGCATGGACAACTTTTATATTTTCGACATCTACTTCCAGTTCTTCGGCAGCAATCTGCGCCAAAGCTGTAAAGACGCCCTGCCCCATTTCAACTTTTGGGCTTTTTAGGATGATTTGATTGTCAGCCATCACTTCAAACCAGATGGTCGGATCGTTTGTATCTCCTCGATAGGCATATTCTATCTCATTGAGGATACCAGCTGCTTTTCGGCGCACTAGCCCACAACTACTTAGGCTCACACCCAAGGCTACACTGACGCCAATGCCGGAGCGTACTAGAAATTTTCGGCGAGAAATAGAAGTATTCATTAGCTATTAGTTTGACTGATTGCCGCAGCGCGGTGAATGGCTTTTCGCATTCTATAATAAGTGCCACAGCGACAGATATTCACGATGTTGTCGTCTATGTCTTGATCGGTCGGATTGGGAACTTCATCTAGTAGTGCCGCCGTCGCCATCATGAATCCGGGCTGACAGTAGCCACACTGAGGAACGATTTCTTCCATCCAAGCTTGCTGTACCGGATGCCAGTTTCCTGCTTCGCCCAGCCCTTCTATGGTCGTCACCGACTTCCCTTTCGCAAACTTGATGGCATAAGAACAGGAGCGCACCGCTTCTCCATCGACGTGCAGCGTACACGCGCCACAAGCCGCTTTACCGCAGCCATATTTTGTACCTTTTAGGTTGAGTACATCACGGACGACCCAAAGGAGCGGCGTATTTTCGTCGACATCGACGGTTTGGGTATTGCCGTTGATGGTGAATGTTATTTGCATAGTTGAGACTTTAAATTCCGAATTGTCGAAACACGTTGTGTGGAGTTGTATTGTAAATGTAGGTTGGTGTCAGTTTGTTTGTCGGGAGGTGGAGAATGTGGAGGATTTGGCTGTGGTTGGTTGAGAAATTTTATCTTTGGTGGGATTAAACAGAGACAAATAAGGCGATGGACGATTACAGAACAATAGAAATCCAAACGGCAAAAAAGTATGGAGCAACAGCTAAGGGAACGAGAAAGTCAATCGGCGATTTCTTGCTAAATGACGACACACAAAAATCTGTGAATATTAAAAGTAATAACATAGCAAAAAACAACTATTCTCCAAACATCATTTCAGCAAAAAGATTAGGCTCATAGGAGAATGTTGTGGAGATCAAAGAAATTCGATCAAGACCCTAGTACGAAAGGCTTGAAAATCTCTGTATCCAAAAGCCCTACGTTTCATCATTTTGATTTTATTATTGATTCCCTCGACGATTCCGTTGCT
>JBCDHX010000029.1:0-46784 GCA_038749535.1 Bacteroidota bacterium | reverse complement strand
TGCCCCAAAACGAATCAAAAGGTCTAGAAATGGCAAACTCCTCCGTCGAACCTGCCCTTTCGCCATCCGCCACCTAAGTAAAACGTGTTCCACACTTGCTCCATACGATAACTATTGATTATCATACTTTTGATGCGTTTGGACGATGTCCGAAAATGGTATATCACTTCCGCTAAAGAGCAATCTTCCGTCTTGCCTAATCACGACGAACCCCACTACACCACTGCCAGCGGCAATGCTTATTTGGAAATATTGCCCGACACCCGAAAGAACCACGACGACGAACTCATCCAAGGAGAAAATTTCTCCAATGAACCCGGCAAAATCGCCATACTCGACTACAACATTTATTTCAATACTCCAGGCAGATATTATGTCTGGGTACGCGCCTACTCGACCGGAACAGAAGACAACGGCATCCACGTCGGGCTCAATGGCGAATGGGTAGAAAGTGGACAACGAATGCAATGGTGTGAAGGCAAAAACGAGTGGTCTTGGGCAAGTAAACAACGCACCAAAGAAGAACATTGTGGCATCGAAAAATTGATTTACTTGGAGATTCCATCAGTTGGCTGGCAGACGGTTTCTTTCTCGATGCGAGAGGATGGTTTTGAGTTTGATAAGTTCGTTTTGTCTAAAGTGTATGAGATGCCAGAGGGCATAGGTTTGAAGGAGACAAGATGACACGAGTATATTGGTGAAAGATCTAAGAGGACATAGAGTGGCTGCTCAGTATACTTTGGTTAGAGCTTGTTTGGAGCAGGATTGAACTGTAAATCAGTAATTTATGGTTCTGGCAAAGAAAAATCAATGAGCTTAGCGAGCTAAGTGAGTTTATTTTTCAAAGTCAGGTTCATAAAGTATTGGTTTACAGGAAGATAATACTCTAAACATGCTCTTAATTTCGGCTCTGAAAATATTGATTGAAATCACTACCCTAAAAGCTCCATCCTACTCAGATCGTAAAGTTTCCGCTGGTTTTCGACTCGCCGCTCGATGCGACTGCAAACTCACAAGCAACATCACTATGAAAGCAGTACAAACAGCAGCCAAAAGAATGACCCAAAACTGCGGCTGGATGCGATAGGCAAAGCTATTGAGCCATTGCTGTCCGAGATAAAGTGCAATAGGCAATGTGATTAAAGTAGCAAAGCCGACTAATAGTAAAAACTCCCGATTGAACTGCATCAGAATGCTACTAACACTCGCACCCAAAACTTTTCGAATCCCAATTTCTTTCTCCTTGCTCTGCGCTAGGTAAGACACCACACCCGCTAGTCCCATCAACGCCAAAATCAAAGTCGTCAGACTCAACAGTGCAAGTAGGATGCCCGTGTTGCGCTCCGTTTCATAGATGCTGCTCAAGTGCTGATCGAGGAAAGTAAAGTCAAATGGACGCTCTGCTTCCACACTCGCATAAGCCGTTTTGATGTCTTGAATGGTGCTTTCCCAATCGTTGGTATTGGCGCGTACCATCACATAGTATACCCAAGGCATATTGGCGTAGACTTGTATGAACATCGGCTGGGTCTCGATCTTCAGATTGTGATAGTTGTAGTCGTCGATGATGCCATCAATGACGTAGGGAAAACCAAATGTTTGATTTTCTTCATCATAGTATTCTGGTTCTGTGACTAAAGTCTGCCCGATGAGTTCTTCGGGAGCGATGTTATTGACTTTGGCGAGCTTTTCAGCAGCCGTTTGATTGATGACAAAAATTTGGTCTTTACCTGCTTTGAGTTGTTCGCAAGCCCCACAATCGAGTTCCAATGCTTCCATCGTACCCACATCCAGATATTCGGGAGAACCATCTGTGAAAGTGACATCGCTTCCTTGTAATTTATAAGTCAATTGATTCGCCATATCCGCACCCAAAGTAGCGCTAGGTCCTACGGCTTCGATTTCGGGGAGCGCAGTCAACTGTGTTTTCAATTGATCGAACTTTTCCCTACCCGATAGGGGAAAATAAATGATATTTTCTTTCTCGAATCCCAAGTCCTTATTGGACACATAATTCATTTGTTGATAAATGAAGTAGGTCAAACTCAGCAGCGCAATAAGCATCACAAACTGCCCGGTCACGAGTGCGTTTCTGAAATTGAAAACGCGACGTTGTTTGGTCCAATTAGCTTTGTCTTTGAAGAGCTTGAGTAGTGACTGTTTGCTGTATGCCAATGCCGGATACAAACCACTCAAAAGACCAGTCAGCAGCAGCAAGCCAAACAACGCCAGCAAAGTTGTGGCTTGAGAAACTGTGGCTGCGGGAATCGCCGTTTGCATCAGTTCATTGAAGTAAGGCAAAATCAATTTGAGCAATAACCAACAGGCCGGAAAACAAATCAATGCCAGCAAACTCGCCTCTATGAGCAACTGAGCCACAATGTCTTTTCTCCTTGCACCCAGCACTTTTCTCATCCCTAGTTCTTCTTTTCGATCTGCGTACATGGCGATAGACAGATTGGTATAATTAATCCAAACGACCAGCAAAATAATGCAAGCAATGAGTGCGAAAGTGGTCAGATAATTGGTGTTGGCAATAGGTTTGAGTTCATACAATCGATCTGGCGTGAAATGAATATCCGCCAAAGCAATCATTGAAAAACCTTTGAATAGTTCATCTTCTGTCTTGCCAGGGTAGACTTTTTCGACTTCTTGGTTGAAGCGCGCCTCGACTGCTGCTATGGAGGCATTGGGGGCTAATTTTAGATATGTGTATGCACCCCAACTCGGAATCAACTTGCTGTGAATGATAAAGTTAAAATCGAAGTGGGTATTATTGGCTATATATTCAATAACACCCGCCAACTGATAGTTATCCTCTCCTATTTTGAGTGTGCGACCAACGAGATCCTGCTCTTTCCAGGTCGACCCAAACCAGCGTTGCGCTATTTTTTCAGTTAGTACAATAGTCCCAAAATCGCTAAAAGCAGTAGCGGCTGTTCCCTGTAAGAAAGTCTGTGGAAAGATAGATTGGAAAGCTTCGCCTGTATTGGTGTACAAGGCATTTTCGGCAGTAAAACGATCACTACCAACTTCTACAAAAAATTGCCCACTGCCCATGATCGCCGATTCGGTTGGGACAAACTGGCATGCCGTCTGGACATCATCATATTCTTTTAGATGTGCTGTCAGTTGCTGCTGTGTACCAAAGTCAGAATTGAAATAATCGGTAAACGGAACATTCGAATAGATCTGATCGCGATATTTGTAATTCATACTGAATATACGCTCCTCCTCTGGTATGTGCTGATCGTACGTCCACTCATTTTTCAGGTACAACCCAACCAGCACTATCGCCACTGTCCCCACCGTCAGTCCGATATAGTTGATGATCGTAAATCCTTTGCGACGACGGATGTTGCGGAGCGATGTTTTGACGTAATTGCTGACCATAGCAGTTATTTTAGATGGGTGATTTCTTTTCTACTCCATCTGTTAACAAGATATATGCCAAGCATATAAACATCTGATAATCAGTTGATTACTGCAAAAATTTAAATTAAATTGTATAAAAGTGGACAGGTGGAGTGTATTGGGATGAGACAATGGAAAGAGCAAAAATAGGCTCAGACAGAGGGAGTTGAGACCTAATCAATTCATACTACCTACTCCCCACCAAATTCTCCCATTCGATCAAAAAAAGTCACACGATAGGCTCGCCCAATAGGTATGCGCTCCCTACCGATTCTAATAAACGCTTTCTGTAACACATCAATGTGCACGATAGCGACCAGATATGACTTATGGACTCGAACGAACTGTGGCTCAGGTAATCGCTTGGTGACATTGGCGAAGTTGTCTAGACTTAATATTTTCTGATCGTTAGTGATATAGGAAACATAGTTGCCTTCGGCTTTCACATACAAAATATCAGCTATTTTTACTTTGATACGTTTGACGCCACTTTTGATGAAGCAAAAGTCAGGTTGAGACTGTGACGGCTGAGTTGATAGCTGCTCAACTTGCGATATGCGTTTGCTTGCTTTTTGTACCGCTTGTAGAAAACGGTCGAAAGCAATGGGCTTCAGTAGATAATCGACTGCATTCAATTGATAGCTTTCTACAGCATATTGGGCGTAAGCAGTGGTGAAAATAACCATAGGTGGTTGTGGTAGCGCATTCAGTAACTGAATGCCATTGAGGTCAGGCATATTGATGTCCAAAAACAATAAGTCAACTTCGTTTTGTTGTAAATATTCCCAAGCTTTCAACGCATCTCTGAAGCATGCTTGTAAGTCTAGTGTAAGCACTTTTTGTATGTACGATTCCAGAATTCGGAGCGCTAGGGGCTCATCCTCGACGATAATACAGGTCATAGGCTAAGTCGAATTTGTAGCTGAATATCAAAGTATTCTTGCGTTTCAGTTATTTCTAAATGATGACGTTTCGGATAAAGTAGTTGCAACCGCTCTTGTACATTTTTCAGTCCAATGCTGTGATTATTGGCTAGTTGTGTATGCGAATGTCGACTGTTTTGTACTCGAAATAGTAGGTTTCGATTATCAACATCAATAACTATGTCAATGAAAGAAGGCGACCGTAAACTAATGCCGTGTTTGAACGCATTTTCAACGAACGGAATCAGTAACATGGGGGCGATGAGAAGTCCACCTAGATCTCCATTTACTTTTAATCGAATAGCAATCGTATCGTCTGCTGTAAATCGCATCTCCTGCAAGCTGATATAGTTCTCCAAATAGTTGATTTCTGCTTGTAGAGATACCCATTCAGCTTCCGAATCTGCTAACATATACCGCATCATATCTGCTAATTTAGCAATGCCCGAAGCTGTTCGTTCGTCTCCGCTTTGCTGTGCACTACCGAATAAATTATTCAATGTGTTGAACAAAAAATGAGGATTGATTTGGGCTTTCAGAAAGGCAAGCTCGGCAGCTAGTTTCTCTTCTTTGAGTTGCTGTTGCTGTCGTTTATTTTTGAGCCAATCGACACTAAACCGATAGATCAAAGAAGGCAGTAGCACCAAAAACGTATGAATCAATAGATTCTCTCTCAAAAACGCAAAAAAGGCTTCTTCATAAGCTATTGGATAATATTGGACGAAGATAAAATCGATATAACTCTCTAATAATGAAATACTTAGCAGTAAGATCGTCGTACCTAACAAATACCAATGCCATCGTTTTCGATTGAGCCATTTGAGCAATAAAAAGTCGCTATGCGCATAGAATAAAAGGGCGTTCAAGAGTGTACCATAAAGAGAAGCCCAGCAGTAAGCTAACGTGCCCGCAGTGAAAACACCGACAGTCCCATCGCTCAAATTGAGTAGTACGTAACCCAATAGCCAAACCACCAAATGTAATACGTGCCATTTCATACGGAAACTTACTATTTTTCTTACTTCCTGAGAATATTGTTGTACGAACGACGAAATTTCAGATGTCAACGACCCAAAATGTGAAATCGGTCATTCACATAGTAAATAAAGTCGCTGATGTAATCCTTTTTCGATCTTAAAAAAGCGGATGTTGATTTGTGGCTCAATCAAATTCACTGATAATGAAGTCATCCGTTCTTCTTTACTTTTTATGTCTTAGTCTTTCACTCTCTGGACAGCAGCAGGAAATCACCACCTCACTTGATCGCTATGCACAGCACGACCGACTTTCAGGTGTCGCTTTAGTACAGCAGAAAGGAAAAACTGTCTTTGCGAAAGCTTACGGTTGCGCCAATTACGAATCAGCTCTAGAAAATGAAATCAATACCATTTTCAATATTGGTTCTATTTCTAAGCAGTTTACGGCAGCCGCTATTTTGCACTTGGTAGAAGCAGAAAAGATAAAATTGACAGCTTCTATCAATACCTATTTGAGTCAATACGCAAGTGAACGATGGAAAAAAGTGACCGTTCATCATTTGCTATCGCATACTTCGGGCATTCCGAGTTTATTACAATCAGGGCAAGGTTTGGATGATGTTTTTCCAGAAGAACGAGCTATTTCTTTGCCAGAACTCATCGGCTATTTTAAAAACTTAAAATTGACTAGTCGTCCTGGCAAAAAGTACCGCTACAACAATTCGGGTTATGTGTTATTGGTGGCTATCATCGAAGAAGTGAGTGGACAATCTTATGGCGATTTTATGCAAGCAATGTTTGAGCAATATGGTTTACAAAATAGCTCACATGGCGAGGTAGAAGACCGTTTTTCAGCATTGCCTTACTATGGCTATACCGAAGCACAACGAAAATCAGCTCCTCTGTTTCATCCATCTTGGCTCATCGGTGCAGGCAGCATTTATTCGACCGTCAGCGACCTGGCTAAATGGAATCAAATCATTCATTCTGCTACTTTTTTGACAGCAGAATTGCGGCAGCTTTACTTTCAGCCACATGAAGAAAGTGGAAACGGCAACTATTATGCTTATGGTTGGCAGATACTAGAAAGAGAAGGCAAAACCTACATTCACCACGACGGTACGACTTTTGGATATACCTGTGATTTGTTGTACGAACCTAAGGCAGATATTTTCAGCGTACTACTCACCAATCAGACGCATGAGTCATTGAATTTATTGGGGAAAAGTGAAGACTTTGTACGCTCGACAAATTGGGAATTGATGCAAATCATGCAAGGAAAGACTGTAGAGCCACTTCCTAAATTGACTATAAATCATCCAAATATAAAAGCCAGTACTTATACTTTTTCTAACGATTATCAGCTTCGAGTGACCAATGAAAATGGCGTTTGGAAAGTAAAAGCTGCCACACTTTCCCCTTTGATTTATGCTTACGAAAAGCCGATTGAATTAAATTCAGAAATAAGGAAAAGTGCAGCACGTGCTGTGGCTGCTTTGACGAAGAAAAAATTTGCCCGTTTTGCCAAAGAATGTGATGGCACGATGAAAGTGCTGACTCGGTTGGGCGTGATTCGATTGGGACTCCATAGCATCATGAAAGGGATGGGCGAATGGGAGCGCAGCGTCATCTACAAGGAAGCAGATGGACAGATTTATTTCAGACTATATTGCGAAAATGGTGCTGTTGATTTCTTCCTTGCGTATGATGAAGCAGGAAAAATCCAAGGTATTTTTGATATACAGCATCTGGATCATAGTATGCTAGACTTTCCACTTGAGCTATCTGCCAAAACCACCCAACAGGGTTTGTACATCAACGGTTTTACACATGGAACAACAGACGTTGAATTGATTTTTGAAGACGATAAAGTGTTATTTCGGCAATTGGGGCGCGTGGTGGATGTGAGTGAGCGTTGAGCGAACCAAAAAACTCACTCACACCCCTACCCTATATCTACTCCCGCAGCACAAAATTCCGCTTTGACTCACGCTCTACCGGTGGCAATATGACCCAGTCATGTTGTTTAAATACATCTTGAATCAGGTCAGAGACCAGGAACTTTCTGGCGTAAAATAGATTGTATTTGAGCGGTCGCAAATCTATGATCGTCCACGCATCGGGCTTCGCTAGTTGTAGGATGTCCTTGTAGCGATAAGTATAACTTTCGGTATCGGCAAGTCGGTCAATGACCTGTCCGTCTTCCTCATAATATCGCGACGAAAAGTTGATGTGCAAGCTGGTATTGCCATGATAGTTTGCCAACTCGCTCAAGGTATTTCCGATTTCAAATAAACTCAACCAACTAAATCCTCGCGCCGTGTGGACGCCACCCATTTTCAGCAACATCTTGTCTTGACGGAGATCGAAATCGAGTCGCTCGAATCCTTTTCGTAGGTTTTCTTTCATGTAGTCGATGCGTGAGCTATTGCATTGTAGATACTTTCTAGTCGCGTTGTAGTAGTAGATCTGAGTAGTCGCTCGGATGGCATCTGCGATGGCTTGATTGTCGGGATTGGCTTGTGTTGATTGTTCCAGAAATGACGCTATCAAAGATGAATGGTAGACCAAGACCGCCAAATCCTCATCTCCACTAGCTTCCAGCGCATAGTAGGTGGACAGTGAGTCTTTGACCATTAAGTATTGGGTTTTCAGTTGGTCTTGCTGTTGCTGATTTAAGTTCTGAAATAGTCGATCTATCAATGGTTCGTAGCCATAAATAAACTCTTGATCTAGCCCCATCAACGCCCAGTCATGAGCCGCTGCTGCGGACAAAAACTGCGCATCTTCGATATATTTAAAGAACGGAATTGCCATATAACTATAGTCTTCCTCTTGTACGTAATATCGACTATTGAAGTCAAGTAGCCGCTCCGTGGTCTGCTTTGGATCGGTGGACAATTCCGATAAAATCTGCCCCGAAATAGGACCGACTTCTATCGCAAACGTGTTGAAATCATTTTTGGCAAGTACCGGAATCAAAGTCTCCGTAAACTGAGAAATGAGCGACGAACCGTGATATTCGCCTAGTAAAACGTACTGATGTTTTGCCATTTCAGCTTCCAAAAAAGCTTTGCCATCGCCTTGGAATTGACCGTTTTCGATGGTGAAATAGTGCGTATGGGGAATGAGATCAGTTATCTTGAGGCTGTCTTTTTTCTGAGCACTGATGCTAGTGATGGATAGCAAGATGCTGATGAATAGGGTGCAATAGGTTCGCATAATGTATTCGATGTTTACAAGTTTTGAAAAGAAGGTTTTTAGGGCTTAATCTAAAGTTCACTTATACCATTTTCAATAATGAAGTACGTAAATAGAAACTAGATTATTTTGAGGCTAATTGAGGCGAAAAACGCAGGAGATGCCTTAGCATCGGCGAGGCTTTTCCCTTCGAATAGTTGGGGTCTTGGGGGACTTAACTATTTGATAGTAGGCTTAAAAGAATCAGTTTATATATGTAATTGGTTTTTGAAAGTGGTATTATAAGTCTGCTATCAATCTTACCTTGATGTCAGGATGATATAGCTCAAAGGCTTCCTTCATACCGTATAAATGTCCGGCACCGACGATGACGATATTGCGCTGATGCGTTTGTGCGCGGACTTGTTCTGCGATGTTATCGACCATACGGCGATTGCGATTGTCCCAATATTGATTGCCTAGTGAACAAGCTTCCGTCTGGACTTTGGCGTACTCGAATGAGTTGAGGCGGTGCATCTTTTCGATGGCAGCTAGACTGTTGTTTTGTTTGCCCAATTGACCAAAAATAGCCGCAAAAACGTCGGCAGCGTAGAGCTGACGCACGAGTTTCTTGACCTCTTCTTGATTGCCGTTTTTTATACCTTCTGTCGCACAAGTTCGCCATGCTTTGGTGTACAATATGTTTTCTTGCTGATCATCCATGGAGTAGATATACTTCATCTGCTGCGCTATAGCTAATTTGGCAGTCAAGTCACCTCCTTCGTTGCGATAAGGTCGTTTCGAGCCTTTCAAATCGTGGCGAGAGAGGTAGCGATAGTAGCTGTAGTTGGCGTAGTCACGCTGGACGAGAAAGGATCTGGAGAGGTATTCAAAATCCTCGTTTTTCATGTCGGCTAGTCGCATTGCCATCAAGGCGTCAAATTGCTCCGTATCGACTTGGAATATTTGGCTGACAGAGTCTGAATGTGCCAAAAATCGCGAGTAGTAGTTTTGTAGACTCAACGTATCTTCCGGTCGGACACGCTCCACATAGATGGCGTCTGGATTGTAGTCTTTGGCTATTTTCAGTAGTGGCTTGTAGCTATTTTTGACCACTTTCGGGACGGTATGCATCGTACCGATGATGAATACTTCTTTTTGATCTTGTGCGAAAAGCATACCACTCAATAGCAGGGAAAAAAGGAAACTGAATAACTTCATGACCTCTAATTTTTGGTTAACGATGCCTCAAAATTAGTTACTCCTCCTAGCCGCTCCAATTGAAATCGGTGAGTCCGTCCATTTTTTCGGTCAGTCTGTTTTAATGCTTAAAATCAGTTCACCGACGAGATGAGCCATTTCACCGAATGGATGTAAGTGATCACCGATTGCGCTACTATTTTCACCACAGACATTGCTAGATTTCACTCTACAAACCTTATTCATGAAAGCAAAATATAGGCAGCTTTTACTTTGGCACTTTATCTTTTACATCATTTATTACATCTTTCAGTCGGCTGCTAAAAGTGGAGACTGGTCAGTCTTGGAGGATTATGAAAGCTGGGCGGATGTGTTTCATGAGGCAGCTATGTTTATAGCTACCTTCATCTATACAGCAGGTACCTATTGGATCGCATCAAAATATAGACAATCGGGCTGGTCGATTATTGTTTCGCTGACTGTCTTGAATAGCTTGCTCGGTATCTCTTTCCGCTACATCACTCAGGAGGTCATTTCTTGGGAGCTATTTGAGTATAGAAACTACAATCCGGATCTGAGCTTGCTGTATTATTATGTAGATAATATTTACTATGTCATTCTGCACAGTGCAGTCGGTCTGGTGTTTTTCTTCAATCAATATACTCAAGTCAAAGAACAACAAGCGAGCGATCTTGTCATCGAAAATCAGCAAACACAACTTGCTTACCTACGTGCTCAAATCAATCCTCATTTCCTCTTCAATACGTTAAATAATATCTACAGCCTGGTTTATCAAAAATCAGACAACGCTTTGAAATCTGTAGAAAAACTGACTGCTTTGCTGCGCTATGGATTGTACGAGCAATCGGAGCAAGTAGGACTGGAGAAAGAGATTGAGCATATTTATAATTTTATTGAACTGGAGCGGATGCGCTATGATTTTCCGATTACAGTCGACTTTGATATAACGCTAAAAGACAAAACTATGCAGATTCCTCCCTTTTTGCTGATTCCTTTTGTGGAAAATGCGTTCAAGCATGGTGATGTACGCGCTCCGATCAAAATTGAACTGAAGACACTGGATCAGCAGCTATCATTTCAGGTGAGCAATCGCATCAAAGTCAAACAGAAAGATGCAGTCGGTGGCATTGGGCTAGAAAACATTCGCAAACGTCTGGCATTGATCTATGATGACCAATATCATTTCGAAATCAGCAAAGAGGAGAACCATTTCGAGATCAAATTACAACTGATATGATAAAATGCATCATCATAGACGACGAGCCTTTAGCAATACAATTATTGACAAATTATGCTCAAAAAAGTAAAGACCTGGAAGTAGTCGATACCTTTTCCAATCCGATAGAAGCATTGCACGCTTTGAGTCTGCAGGATGTAGATTTACTCTTTTTGGACATCCAAATGCCGGAGCTAACGGGCATCCAACTCATGAAAATCACCAATGGCAAATACGAGATTATTCTCACTACCGCCTACGATCAATATGCGCTGGACAGCTACGATTTTGATGTGGTGGACTACTTATTGAAACCAATCACCTTGGATCGTTTTATGATGGCGGTCGAAAAAGCCAAGAAGCGCCTATCTCCTACCCCGATTGACTCCACTGCATCGGAGCCAGCAATTGCTAAAGATTATATGTTCGTCAAAAGTGGTACGAAAACTCTCAAAGTCAACTTATCTACCATTCTTCGTTTGGAAGCTTTAGGTGACTATGTTGCTATCCATACGACTGCCGGAGAAAAGATACTGAGCGCAGAAAACATGAGTTATTTTGAAGTGAGTTTGCCGGAAGCAGATTTTATGCGGGTTCATCGGTCGCATATTGTTGCCTTTTCTCATATTGATTTTATCGAGCGCAATCGGATCGTGATTCAAGGAAAGCGAATCCCGATCAGTGTTAGCTATCAGCAGGCGTTTTGGGTGCGGGTGTCGGCTTGAGTGAATTTGAATTACTACTGACAAGTAAATTAGAATTGGCAAGATCGCTTTTTCATGCCCTCCATTGTTCAGAAACCTCGACCAATGTATTTCACATCAAACTCCCCAAAATGATTCTTTTTCAGTTGTAAATCAACCCATTCACCTAGATAAAACCGCAATACCTTTTTGATCGCATCAACTGATACTTTGATGTATCGAAGTTGCTCTCTCCCTTGTTCGCGTACTGCTATTTCTTGAGCTTGTACATTAGCAATAGTGAGGGTTCCTGATACTTCCAAAACATCTTCATCAATCTGTGGCTTTTCTTGATGACAGTCAGCAATATTATCATTTATTTTTTGAAGGAGCAATTCCATTTCATGTCTGTAAATTTTAGAAGGATTACCTTTTAATCCAAGCTGTACTATTCTTTTAGCCTCTTCATATGCTCCAATATTATATCCCAATTGCCCTGCGCTATTCACAATAACATACTTAAACGTGAAGTCATCAGGTTCTGCCAAAACTTGTAGGGCAGCTTCTTGCTCTAGTAACCAAGCTCGCTCCTGATAATCTTTTAAAAAATCAGTCTGTCCTTTTGCTTTATAGATGCCTGCTAAGTCATAAAACTCCATTGCTGTTCTATGTAAGAATGTGAATGCATCCATAATCTGACTATTTTAGCTTTAGGTACAGAAAATTCGACCACTGCTATTAGAACAGTTTCATCTTCTATAGGTTTCTTGCTCAATTGCTTTCTCTTTTGATTGATTCTAATGTCAACCGTATTTCCTTTGATCGTTTTAAAAATGCCAGAAATCTCCAGGAACGCTTCGTTATTGGTTCGATTATTCGTTAGTAAAGTATCTTTAAGATAAAAATCTCCAATCGAAAACTGTGGGGAACGCTCTGCAAACTTATATCCTCCAAAGTGTAAAACCAATAGTAGCGCGATCGCTGTTGCTCCATACTCAGTAGCCTCTTTTTCATCCTTCCATCTAATGAATGTTTCCTTATCTAATTTTCTATCCCACTCTAACGCAATTTTTTCTTGATATAATCCCTGTAAGTTTATTTCTACACCTGACTGATGCCCATTTAGTTCTAGGCAAACCTGTGCTGCTTCAGCGAAAAAATTACCGACTACTTCCGTAATTCCACTTACTTGCTTTGCCAGTTCGTACAGATCAAATCGCTTCATCCGTGAGTTATTTGACTTCAAATATAGATGTTAGCATTGACTATCATTAACGTCTTATCGCTTCTTTAGCTGTTCAGCAATGATAGCTGTAGCGATCTGAAGCCAAGCGTTTACTGATTGGCAAAATTGAGCTGCATCACTCATTCTTCAACGACTGAACTGGACTCATCAACGCCGCTCTGACACTTTGAAAACTCACCGTCAGCAAGGCAATCCCAATCGCCGCCAAACCAGCCAGCGCAAATGTCCACCACTGCAACTCAACACGATACGCAAAATCTTGCAGCCAATCATTCATAAAATAGTAAGCTACAGGCGTCGCAATGACAAAAGCAATCAACACCAATTTGATAAAATCTTTGGACAATAACGCCACTACATTTCCGACAGATGCACCGAGTACTTTTCGAATACCGATTTCTTTGGTGCGCTGTTGCGTGATGTAAGTAATCAAGCCCAACAAGCCCAAACAAGCGATGAAAATGGATAGGAAAGTGAACGTACTCAGCATAGAAGCTAAGCGTTCTTCGGACTGATATTGCGCATTGATGTCTTCGTCTAAGAATGAGAAATTAAACGGTGCTTGAGGCGCTAAATTTGCCCATAGCTGCTTAACTTCATCTAACACAGCGCGTTCCTCGCCAGCTTGAATTTTGGCGGCGATATAGCTTCTACCCAAATCATAGGACTCCGAGGACTCATGAAAAATGGCAAACGGCTCTATACTTTGACGTAGCGACTGCGGATGAAAATTCTTCATAACACCAATCACAATATACTCTCTTGCATCTCCGGGATAAAGCAATCGCTTCCCAATTGGGTCTTCCCAACCAACATAATCAACCGTCGCTTCATTGACAATGACTGCATTGGCATCCATGCCTCTGGCTTCATCGAAATTTCGACCTGCTGCTAGTTCGATACCCATCGTTGGCAAGAAATCATCATCTGCTTGATAAGAATAGATATTGACATCTTGAGCAGCTTGGTCGCTACCTTCTTCAGGTTTGGTGGCATAGGAATCACCGAAAGCATTTTTGGAAGGTAAGTCGGTAGAGATAGTCACGTTTTGGACAGCAGGGAGTTTCAATAATTCTTGCTTGAAGGATTGCTGTTTTTCGCCTAAGAAGCTGACGTTGGGTAAGACCAATAGTTGTTCTTTATCCATGCCCAAATCGCCGTTTTTGGTGAAATTGATCTGTTGTAAAACGACCAACGTACAGATCACCAACGCCACAGAAATCGAAAACTGAAACACCACCAAACCATTCCGAACGCCTGCACCTTGTCCTTTGGACGTGCTCATTCGACTACGCAGTACACTGATCGGTTTAAAATTGGATAAGTAAATCGAAGGATAACTACCTGCCAACAAGCCTGCCACAATCGGCAAACCAACCACTGCCAGCATCGACCCTATATTCCACAAATCAGAAAAGCGCAATGACTGATGCATGATGCTGTTGAAGAAAGGCAGAAACAAATACACCAAACCAACAGCAATAAAACCTGCCAGCAAACTATACAACATCGCCTCCGATAAAAACTGCTGTATCAAAGTCGAACGCTTTGATCCTAGCATTTTGCGGACACCTACTTCTTTGGCACGACCCATCGAGCGCGCTGTCGCCAAGTTCATAAAATTGATACAAGCCAGAAGCAAGATAAAAAAGCCAATCGTCCCGAAAATATAAACATCTTGAATGTCTCCTTTTGTCGGCAACCGCGAATAGATCGACGCACTGCGAAGGCGCACATCCGTCATTGGGTTGAGGTAAAACTCACGTCGATTGCCTTGCGCAAAATATTCGTCCAGATCAATCCCCAAACGCGCATACGCACTCGCTGCATGTTGGCGCACCATAGCAGGAAATTTAGCTTCCAAAGTGGCGCGTTGCTCGTCCGTCATTGCTTCTTTGGTCTTGACGTAGGTATCCATTTGTAACCAAACCCAGCTCCAGCTAAAGCGATCTACCGCTCCCGAAGCGGCTGTTGGAGCCAACACATCAAACTGCAAACTCGAGTTACGCGGTAAATCTTCCAAGACTGCGGTTACCGTGAATGGACTACCTTTCAATTCTATTGTTTGCCCGATAGCAGATTCTGAACCAAAGTATTTCTTCGCAATACGCTCTGTCAAAACTACCGAAGTCACACCTTCCAAACAGGTCTTTCGATCTCCTTCAATTAAAGGAAAAGAGAAGAACTCCAGAAAGTTAGAATCGACGACCCAGACATTGGATTCGGTGAAGAAATTGTCTTCATGGCGCATCACGACATCTTCTAGGATGTGATGACGCGTATAACTTTCGATTTCGGGGAATTCGGCTTGCATGGTTTCGCCGACAGGTGGTGGCGTATTGGAAGTAGAAAACTCCTCGCCGCCATAAGAAGAAGTCAGCGTCACTTGATGAATGCGATCTGCGTCTTCCAAAAACTGATCGTAACTCAACTCGTGCTGGATGTACAAAATGATAAGCAAAGCTGCCGTCAATCCCATCGTGAGACCAATGATGTTGATAGAGCCGTAAAATTTGTTGTTCCAAAAGTTCCGAAGCGTGATCTTGATATTGTTCTTGAGCATGATGCTGTTTGTTATTGACTACAGCACTATAGTAAACAATATTTATGCCAACTTCTCAAGTTATTGATTATCAATAATTTACACAAAAATTCTTTTGTGAGGTGTGTAAATTTGGACAGGTGGGTGTATAGGAATGGACTTGTTCGAGCGGGAAGAGTCAACCGTTGCTTTTTTGAGCTTGAAACCAGTTTTTAGACTCCTAGTACACCATATTCTCCAATTTTACATCATTCGATTGTACCAGAATGAATGGCTGATTACTTACATTTGAAAAATCGAAAAACAAAACTTAAAACAATGACGATGACCAACTTTTGGCTCAGCCTGTCAATGCTATTTGTATTTGCTTGTGCTTCATCCGCTGAGGAGTCGGCAGAAACAGCAAATCCCACTTCCGACTTACCTAATATTGTAGTAATTTACTTAGACGATTTGGGCTATGGAGATGTGGGCGCGTATGGCGCAAGCAATGGATTGACCACACCGAACATGGATAGGTTGGCGGCAGGCGGCGTGCAGTTTATGGACGGACATGCTTCTTCTGCGACTTGTACGCCTAGTCGATATGCGCTGCTGACTGGCATCTATCCTTGGCGCAAAAAAGACGCGAAAATCCTGCCAGGTACTGCTCCTTTGATTATCGATACGGCTACGATGACCTTGCCCAAAATGCTAAAAACCAAAGGCTATCATACTGGCATCGTCGGTAAATGGCATTTGGGACTCGGTAGCGGCAATGTGAACTGGAACGAACGCATCTCGCCAAGTCCGAATGAAGTCGGATTTGACTATTCTTACATTTTGGCAGCGACTCAAGATCGAGTCCCGACGGTCTATATCGAAGATGGAAATGTGGTCAGATTGGAAGGAGATGACCCTATCGAGGTAGATTACAAAAACAACTTTGAGGGCGAACCCACAGGCATGGACAATCCCGAATTGTTGAAGCTGAAATGGCATCATGGTCACAACAACAGCATCGTCAATGGCATCCCGCGTATTGGCTACATGAAAGGAGGCGAAAATGCCAAATGGGTAGACGAAAATATGGCAGATACCTTTTTGGTGCGTGCTCAAGACTATGTTTTAGCGCATAAAAATGAACCGTTTTTTCTCTACTATTCGATGCAGCAGCCTCACGTACCACGCACGCCTCATCCACGCTTCGTGGGTAGCACTGGTCAGGGCGCAAGAGGAGATGTGATTCTGGAGGCAGATTGGTGCATCGGACAGTTTATTGACTTACTAGAGCGAGAAAGATTGTTGGAAAATACGCTCATCATTTTATCCAGCGACAACGGTCCTGTTCTCAATGATGGCTATTATGACGAAGCCGTAGAATTACTCGGCGATCATCAACCTGCTGGACCACTCAGAGGCAATAAATATAGCCTATATGAAGCTGGTACACGTGTTCCTTTTATCACGTATTGGAAAGACAAAATACAGCCCGGACAGTCAGATGCACTGGTGACGCAAATCGACTTGTTGTCATCTTTGGCGGAGTTGGTCAACAGCGATATTCGTGCGCAAGATAGTGAGCCACTGTTACAAACCTTTTTGGGCGAAAGTAAGGAAGGCAGAGCCAGTTTTGTGATGGAAGCATTGTCTAGGACGGCTTATCGAGAGGGCGATTGGGCAATGATTCCACCTTACAAAGGAGCAGCCGTTGCCAAAACGACGAAAGCAGAACTGGGGAATTTGCCGGATTTTGGGTTGTTTGATCTATCGAAAGACATCGAACAGCGCGAAAATGTAGCGGAACAATATCCTGAAAAATTGAAGGCGATGAAAGCGGCTTACAGTGGTATTGTTGGAGTTGATTTTGAGGAAAAGGAGTGAGCGTAAACCCGGCAGATTTTCTATCCCTATTTTCATTTCAGAGATTGACGTTATCCAGCAACTTCCTCTTGCTGAACAACAAGTCATTATTCATTGTAGATCATTCATTTTTCAGGGAGTTGACCCATACGGGTCACTCGTTCTTCAAACTCGTGACCAGATTCGCCAGTGCTGCTTTTATGCTTTGTACACTTACTGTCAGCAATGCAATTCCAATCGCCAAGACAACTGCCAGCGCAAATATCCACCACTGCAAGTCAATGCGATACGCAAAATTTTGTAGCCACTGCGTCATGGCATACCAAGCGATAGGAATAGCAATCAGCAAAGCAAAGCAGACCAGCATCAGAAATTCTTTGGATAGTAGCGCGATCAATTGTTGAACGTTCGCGCCTAGTACTTTTCGGATACCGATCTCTTTCTTTCGCCGCTCGGCAGTAAAAGCCGCCAATGCCAACAAACCCAAACAAGCAATGAAAATCGCCAAGCCAGCAAAGATGGTAAATACCTGCCCCAGCCGCTGATCGGACTCATACATTTCATTGAATTGTTGGTCTAGGAAGTCATATTCTAGTGGCAGATTGGGAGCTGTCGTTTCCCAGATGTTGCTGACTTTAGCTAAAAAAGCACTCACGCTTGTCTGTGCATCGAATCGCATCACGAGTGTATTGGAGCCGTTTTGATCGAGTCGAATCGCTAGTGGTTCTATGAGACTACGCAGATTGTCAAAATTGAAGTTTTTTAGTACTCCGATGACCGCAAGCGTCTCTGTTCCATCATTGCCGCCATACACTTCCACCTGCTTGTCGATGGCGTCTGACCAACCCATTGCCGCCACAAAAGCTTCGTTCACGACGACCGCAGTAGAGTCACTTGCAAAATCTTCGGAAAAAAATCGTCCGTCCGCCATGGTCATGCCGAGCGTTTTGAGATAGTCAGGGTCAGCGTACCAGTACCCGGAGTTAATACCATCTGCTCCGGGATTCTTTCCTTTTTCCCAAATCGCATTGTCGCCTTCACAATAGCCCGCTACAGGTAAGTAGCAGCTGGCAGTCAACTGCTGCACCTCTGGCAGAGCCACCAATTGATCTTTCAAGCCTTCCAAACTCCCGGGGAAATTGGCAGCTTTCAAAATCATGACTTGCTCGCGCTCAAATCCCAGTCGCTGTTCTTGCAAGAATTGCAATTGGCTATAAATGATACCTGTCCCGATCATCAGGACGATGGAAATCGTAAACTGAGTAGTCACGAGTAGCTGCCGGAATCGATTGCCACCAGCTCGATTACTTATTTTCCCTTTGATGACTTTGAGTGGTTCAAAAGCCGACAAAAAGAAAGCCGGATAGCTACCAGACAGCAATCCTACGATCATGATGCCCAGTAGCAAGCTCCCCAAAAAGAGCGGCTGCAAGAGTGGAATGGTCAGTGATTTATCGGTCAGGTTATTGAAGGCAGGCAATACTAAATAACTAATGACAATGGCTAACAAGAAGGCTACGCCAGCCATCAGCACACTTTCCGTCAAAAACTGTCGTACCAGTTCTTTTTTGCTAGATCCCAACACTTTTCGCATCCCAACTTCTAGGGCGCGATGGGCAGAGCGTGCGGTGGAAAGATTCATGAAATTGATGCAGGCAATCAGTAAAATGAAGATAGCGATGGCTGAAAAAATCCAGACATAGGCTAGATTACCGTTGACTTCATGTTCGCCGACGAGATTGGATCGTAAGTGGCTGCAAGTCATAGCGAATGAAATTGCCAGATGCTTCAAATTCTGCTATGCTTGTACCTGCTATTTTCTGCATATCCGGTTCAGCATATTTTCGGAAAAGGGCATTTGCCTTTTGACCCAATGTAGCTAGATCTGCATCTGGGCGCGCCAAAAAATAGGTGATCACATTGTTGCTGAGCCACATTGTATTTTGTAGTTCGGCTAGGTCTACTGCGGATAAGAAAACGTCATACTGAAAATGAGAATTGTCGGGTAAATCTTCGCAAACACCGACCACTCGAAAAGTAGCATCATCATTGACGATCATCGACTCACCGACGGGATTGGCATTGCCAAAATATCGCTCAGCGGCAGAGGTGGTCAACACTAGCGTGTTGGGTGCTGTCAAAACTGTCTGAGGATCGCCTTTCAAAATCGGAATCGTAAACACATCAAACAACTCGTGATCGACATACGTAATGTCTTCTTCTCTAATGTTTTGGACCGTGCCTTCGCGTCGCAATAGTTGTGTGCCATACGTCCGAAAACGCACAGCTTCTATCACTTCGGGTATCTCGGAGCGCAAGGCATCAGCAAGCAGTGCCGGAGAGTAGGCATATTGGGTACGTTCGCCATTGAACTGCAAATCCTCTGCTACACAATAGATATTTTCCGCCTGCTCGTGAAAGCGATCATAACTCAATTCGTCCACCATCAGCAGCGTAATCAACAAACAACTACTGATACCGATAGACAGACCGATGATATTGGTCGGGGCATAGAATCGTTGATTTTTAATCTTTCGCTAGGCTAGTTTGATATGGTTCATATTTTTTCTTTTTGAAAAGATTTTCAGCTGAATCCATTACTCATTTTTCAACGAATTAACCGGATTCGCCAGTGCCGCTTTGATACTTTGCAAACTGACCGTCAAGAACGCAATACCAATCGCCGCCACACCCGCCAGCGCAAACATCCACCACTGCATCTCAATGCGATAGGCGAAGTCTTCCAGCCATCGACTCATGGCATAGTACGCCAGTGGCACGGCAACAAAAATGGCGATCCCGATGAGTGGAATAAAGTCTTTGGAAATCAAGCCAACGATGTGGCTCACACTCGCTCCCAACACTTTGCGCACGCCTATTTCTTTGGTTCGCTGCTCTACCGAGTGAGCGACCAATCCGAGTAGCCCTAAACAAGAGATGAAAATAGCCAACAATGCGCCAATGGTCACCAACTGCCCCAGTCGCTGATCGTCTTCATAGAAGCTACGATAATACTCATCGACGAAATGGTAGATGAAGGGACTTTTGGGAAAGGATTGTTTGTAGACGGCTTCGAGTTGTGCCAGCTGCGCGCTACTTGTTGCGGGAGCGACTTCTGCAGTAAACCAAACTTGATTCAAGCTAGGAGCAAGTGCCAAAGCACCTATGGTCGAGTGCAAAGAATTTTGGTGATAATCTTCGACGACAGCTAATATTTCTCGCTCTTCTGTCTTGCCATTCATATCGAAGTAGACCACTTCTCCGATGGCTGCTTCGGGATTAGCGAAGCCCATTTGCTCAATCGCCGTTTCATTGAAAATCATTTTTTGATTGCCCCACCAGCCTTGTCTTACCATCGCTGCCGTAGGTGCAGTCCCTGCTAGGATGTTGATGTCAAAAACCTCCAAAAAAGCTTCGTCGATGAACATGACGTTGTTCAATTCGCTATCTGTTTGTCCTCTGTCTTTTCGGAAAGCAACCGACATATTCCAGCCGCGTCCAGGATTGCCACCATTGCCTGTAAATTGCTGGACGAAAGAGAGTTGTTTGACTTGTTCAACAAAAGCATCTCTCGTCTCTATCCAATTGTCTAGATAGCTGCCCGGTCCTGTGAATGACAATCGTCGCTCTGTCGTCATCCCCGTATCTTTGTTTTGCAGATAGCGGACTTGTGTCAGCATAATGACTGTCCCTGCGATAAAAGCAATCGTGATGCCAAACTGCGCTGTAACCAGTGTTTTGCGCACTAGAATACCTTTTTTGGAGCGCAAAAAACTACCTTTGAGTACCTTCGCAGGATGAAATCCAGTCAGTACAAAAGCGACATAAAAGCCAGCGGTCAAACTCGTCAGTAGCAAGAAAGCAATAGCACCAAACATGAATTTGACGTCCAATAAAGTAAGCAAACTAAGCGGCAGATCGACTAATTGATTGAATAGCGGTTGTATTAAGAAGCAACCAATGATTGCGACAACTACACTCGTTGCAGTCAACAAAAAGGTTTCTGCTAGCTGCTGCCGAATGAGGAAACCACGTTCCGCACCGATTACTTTTTTGACCGAAAGAGCGTGTGCTTTTTTGAGGGCTTGTGCAGTGGATAGATTGACGTAATTGATCCAAGCGATGAGTAAGATCAGTATGCCCAAAATCAACAAAAACCACACCAATCTTGTATTCCCGAAAGTCGGTAAGTTGCCTTTTTCGCCGCTATCCAGATGCATATTAGCAACTGCTTGCAGTGCGATTTCCATTTCACCGTCAGCATTGCTTTCTGCGATCAAGGAGCGACGGTAATCGACGACGTTGTCTGCCACTTCGGGATTGGAGAGTGTGAGGTAAGTTTGGACGAAGTTGTTGTCGAGTGTATTCAAGTCAAACCAAGAACTGTTGTAGCCCAAATAGTCTTCGGACTCAAAAGTGGACATAGCACCCAATATCGTTGGTTGGAGGTCAGCATTGGCAGGAAAATCTTCGATGACGCCCGTGATCTGAAAGGGGTGTTCCCCAAATTGGTTGATGAGGATGATGGTCTTATCGGTGACCTGTGTGGTCTGAAAGTATTTTAGCGCAATAGATTCCGTGAGCACGAGCGCGTTGCGTTTGTTCAGATCGGGCGCACCACTCAAGATCGGTCTTTCAAACATCGTCAGAAAATCATGATCGACGAAAACGATGCCATCATCTCGGAATGTCAACGGCTCACTATTTTCTCGCTCGACTAAGGTAATGCCCGACCCAATGCCTGACATCCATCGACTTGCCAGCTCTACACCCGGTATGTTTTCCTTTACTCGTGGCGCGACTCCGGCAGGTGTAGCAGGATTCAATGTCTCCCCTTTTGGCGCGTCTAATAAGCGATAAGTCGCTGTCGCTTTCGGAAAGTCTTCATTGAAACTCCACTGAAAAGCTACATACTGCATGATGTACAAAAATGCCATCAATCCCAAAGTCAGTCCGATGCCATTGATGCTCGTAAAAGCAGGCTGTTTGAGTAAGCGACGAAAGGCGTATTTGATGTTGGTGTGGAACATGATTATTGTGTTTATAGTCACTACGGAATAAATTTACAATATTCATGCCGAAATAATAAGCCACTGATAATCAATTAATTAAAATACCCTCAATTGATGTTTGTATAAATTTGGACAGGAAGATGTATAGAAGTGAAAAAACGAAGCCGATACGGTAAACCGGTAGCCAATTTAAACCCTTCTTATCGCTAGCTCGTTTGAGTAAAGAACATCAATCATAAAAGCAATGGATATCGTCAGCCACACAGTCAATCAAGATCAGGAAGGAGCTACTCGTTTGTTGTCCCAAGTAAAAGAAGCGGAAGACACACCCGCTTTGGAGGTAAAACTAAGTGGCATAGATGAAGTACTGAAACTATCTGAAGAAGGGTCAGCTCTATTTTTAGAATTATTGGCTTTTTTGGCAGCCGGTAAGACATTGACGATAGTGGCAGATGATTCGATGATGACGATAGCAGAAGCCGCTCAAATGCTGAATGTGTCTTCGGAATATGTGGCTAAATTGATAGAGGAGGAAAGGTTGGTGGCACATGAGAGAGAAGAGGAATATTGTTTGCTACGTTCTTCTGTTGTTACTCATGATGAGAAGATGAAAAAAATGCGTAAGGAAGGGCTTACTTTCCTAACTGCAGAATCTCAAGAAATGAACCTTTTTTAATGGAAAGAGACCCTACTATAATCGTGGTATTAGATGCTTGTGTGCTTTACTCTGCCACCATTCGAGGCTATTTGCTTTACTTAGCTGACCAAAAGATATATCAACCGAAATGGTCAAAGGATATCAATGATGAGTGGGTACGCAATCTTTTGAAGAACCGACCCGATCTTTCAAAACAGAGACTTAGCAATACTGTCAATGCCATGAACACTTACTTTCCCGATGCAGATGTAAAAATAAATCAGGACGATATTAATGTTCTTGTTCTACCGGATCCGGATGATAGGTATGTATTGGCAACAGCCATTAAAAGTAAAGCAGAGAAAATTATCACAGCTAATTTGAAGGATTTTCCAGAAGTATATATCAACTCATTTAATGTAGGGATTCAGCATCCCGATCAGTTTATCAGTTATCTATTGAGTACCTATCCTGAACAATGTTTGATCGCTTTTCAAGAACAGATCAATGCACTTAAACGTCCTCCAATCAATCAAACGCAAATGCTTGCTAACTTTAGAGAAAATAAACTTAAAGAAACTGCGTCGCTACTTGAAAAGATGCTCAATAGATAGATAGTGTACCAATTGCTTCTCAAGTTCTGTACTCCTCACTCACTCTTTCAAACTCACCACCATATCGATCACTCACTTCGCAAACTCGTCACCGGATTTGCCAATGCTGCTCGCACACTCTGCACACTCACTGTCAGCAGCGCAATCCCAATCGCCGCCACACCTGCCAGCGCAAACATCCACCACTGTAAGTCGATGCGATAAGCGAAATCTTGTAACCAGCTCTTCATGAAGTAATAAGCAATTGGCGTCGCAATGACAAAAGCAATCAGAACCAGCTTGATAAAGTCTTTGGACAGCAAAGCAACGATGCGGGTGACGCTCGCGCCTAGCACTTTTCGGATACCGATTTCTTTGGTGCGGCGTTCGGCAGCGAAAACCGCTAGCCCTAGTAGCCCGAGACAAGAAATAAAGATGAGTAGTCCTGCAAAAATCTGGAATAAAGTACTGATTCTCGTCTCTGCCTCGTGCAGTAAGATAAATTTGTCCTCTATAAAATTGTAAGCGAAATCGACGCCTGGTATGCGTTCATTGAATAGCGTTTGGGCAGTTGCCATGACCGACTGTGGATCATTACTACTGATGCGCGCTAGGATTTTGTTGCCGCCACCTTGGGAGTTCCAGATGACCAGCGGCGAGACCGCTTCGCGCAGACTACCGAAGTTAAAATCTTTCGTTACGCCAATGATTTCGCCATCACGACCTTGAAAACTAACCTTTCGCCCGACCACAGGGCTTGGAATATTAAAAGATTTAATAGCCGCTTCATTTAAGATGATGTTGTTGTCGTCCGTGCTGCGTGCTTCTTCAAACCATCGCCCTTCCGCTAGCTGAAAGTCAAATACCGCCTGCAAATCCTCATCAGCACGCATTTGGTAGACATTGGCAGTAAAATCTTCAGGCTTCCCTTCCCAGTCCAGACTACCACTATTTTGATTATTGATGCCTTCTACGGAAGCATCCGTCAGCGCGACCGATGAGAATCCGGCGAGTGCCTCCAGCTCTTTCTTATACGTTCTGAATTTCATGAAATTATCATCACTCCCTTCCCCTCTCCATAGGCGCGGCTCTATCGAAACGACTTGGGTGCGGTCATAACCAACGTCTTTATCTTGAATGTACTGAAGTTGTTGATAGATGACAAAGGTACTGATGAGAATGGCGACACTAGCTGTAAACTGAGCGATGACCAGCAATCGTCTCAGTCCATTTCCTCTTTGATGCGTGCTTTTATTGTTCAGCAATTGAATGGGACGCGCTCGCCCAGTCAGCAATGCCGGATACGCACCTGCTGTCAACACACTCACGCCGAGTAGCCCGGCAAATCCGAGCCATATAGAAGGATTCTTGAAGTCTAAAGTCAGATCCAGATCAACAAAATTGGAGAGGAATGGCAATAGCAGATAAACCAATCCCACTGCCAGCCCCAACGCCACCATACTCACTAACATCGTCTCCGTCATGACTTGCGCAAAGAGATGCTGAAAGCGTGCACCTACCGCTTTTTTAACCCCAAATTCTTTGACATTTTTGCTGAGCAGCGCAGTCGATAGATTGATGTAGTTGAGTCCCGCGATGAGTAGCAGTAAAAAAGCAACGATGCTAAAACTATAAACTACCGATTTATTCTGATGCGGAAAATAGTCACTCCTGAGTTGCTCGTCGAATCGCATAGCGGTGATCGGTTTGACAAAACAACTATTATTAGCGTCGGGATTTTCAGCATTTAGGATGCTTGTCAGCTCAGCAGCCATGGCATCTTGATCGACATTTTCGTCCGATTTAAAAAAGCCAATGTAATTGTAATTGCCGCTTTCATAGTCTTGCTCATAAGGAGTCGTTGTTGCCCAATAAGCATCGAGTGGCATATACATTTGATAATAAAAACTGGAATTGGTAGGGCGATTTTCGACGATCAAATTGACGGTGTAGACCGTAGAATCTTGTGTCAGTGTTTGCCCAATCGGATTGTCTGTCCCGAAGTACTTTAGCGCGTAATCTTCCGTGATGGCGATGCTAAAGCGGTCTGCTTGAAATGCTTCAATAGAGCCTGCTATCGGCTGATAGTCAAAAGTTTCCAGCCAGTTTTCATTGATGTAAGCGATACTTTTCTCTCGAAATACATCGCCGGATGCGGTGGTCAAATCGGGTTGCCTATAATTGGGCTGTAGCAAAGCAAACTGCTCGATCTCAGGTATTTTATCTTCTGCTTCTTCTTTGAGCCGGATCGGGATGGCATCAATATAAATCGGATCACCGCCGCCATTCCAAGCACAATACACTCGATGCAACTGCTCTGCATTCGGATAAAAGCTATCGTAGTTGAGTTCGCTATCCACCCATACATAAATTAGCATTGTCCCGGCTAATCCTATGGTCAATCCCAAGATGTTGATCGCCGTGAACAGTTTATTTTTGAGTAGGCTGCGTATTGCTAATTTGATGTGTGTTTGCCACATGATGTTGGTGTTGTTGATGAAGATCGCTGTGATAAATAGATAGCGAAAACGGGTGATTTCTTTAGTAATTTATAAAACAAGATTCATGCCAATTCTCACAACTAACTGATAACCAATTAATTGTTTTAAAACACCAAATCAAACTGTATAAAAATGGACAGGTGAGTGTATTGTTTTGGGCATTGCTTCCTTTAAAGCTTATCCATTAGTCTAAACTTCTCCTTCAAATTGCCATCGCCACATAATTTCTTATTTTTGTTGCTATAAGTAAAAGGCTGATGCAACAACAAAAAAATTTACAAATTGGGGTTTCTGATTTTCGACACTTGATTGATGAAGGTGGCTACTTTGTAGATAAGACTTTGTTGATCAAAGAGTTGGTAGATTCTGGATTTCATGTATCGCTGATTCCTCGTCCACGTCGATTTGGGAAGTCCCTCAATCTGTCGATGCTCAAGTACTATTTTGACTATCGAAAAAAGGATACACAGCCACTATTTGAGCCTTTTCAAATCTGGCAAGCAGGAGAAAGGTACAGACAAGAACAAGGCAGCCGTCCTGTCATTCACTTTAGTTTAAAGAGCGGGAAAACGCCTGATTTTGAGCAGAGCAAAAGAAGTATTCATTTAACAATTACTAATGTTTATCATAGTTTTAGATGGTTGTTGGAAGAAGGAACCTTAACAGAGACTGAAAAAAGTAAGTTTAATAGTATTTTATCTGATAAAGCAGATGATTCTTCCTATTACGGAAGCATCAAAGAGCTGTCTAAATATCTTTATCGCCATTCAGGAAAAAAAGTACTTATCCTACTCGATGAGTACGATGCCGCTATCCATGCTGGATTTTACTATGATTATTACGATGAGATTATCACGTTGATGAAGTCCATTTTGGGGAATACATTCAAAGATAATGAGTACTTGTACAAAGGTGTGATTACCGGGATTTTGAGAGTAGCCAAAGAAAGCATCTTTTCGGATATGAATAATCTAGGCGTTTTTACGGTTCTCTCTTCCTTTTTCAGTGACAAATTTGGATTTACGTCAGAAGAAGTCAGAGAATTACTATCCCACTTCGGCTATGGTGAAGAATATGCAGAAGTAAAAGCGTGGTATGATGGTTATCGCTTTGGAAAAACAGAAGACATATACAATCCTTGGGCAATAGTGAACTACATAGCTCGTCATACAGACGGTTTTCAAAGCTATTGGGGCAATACGAGTTCGGATGACATTATTAAAAGCAGTATCAGCGATAAAAATAATACTGCATTGAGAAACAGTGTAGAACAGTTGATTCAAGGCGGAACGATCACGAGAAGATTAAACGAGAATATAACTTTTCCAGATTTTTATAGTGATCCTACTATCTTTTGGTCGCTACTTACTTTTTCGGGCTATCTCACGCCTGCGGAACAATTGACTCGTACAGAGTATATTCTACGCATCCCCAATTATGAGATACAAATTCTTTTTCAAGAAATCATTTTGACTTGGCTAAGAATCGATCTGAAGATTCGAGAGACGACCATGAGGAAAATGACAAAAGGACTCACTGAAAATCGCTTTGCTGAGTTCGAGGAAGCTTTTCGGAGTATTATGAATGATACGTTCAGCTATTTCGATATTCATACAGAGCCTGAGCGCGTTTATCAGGCTTATGTGCTCGGTCTTTTGGGTATGCTGAGCGATCACTATGTTATCAAGTCCAATAGAGAAGCAGGCAAAGGTAGATACGATATTATGCTGCTGCCAAAAGACAAAAGTCAGTACGGCGTTTTGATGGAACTCAAGCAGCTTGAAAAAGAAGCAACCGAAGCCAAAATTCAAGCTGCTTTGACAGATGCGCTGTCCCAAATAGAACGCAATCAGTACTATCAGGCACTTCAAGCACAAGATATTTCAGAAAGGCTGGATGTCGCTATCGTTTTTGTAGGTAAAGAGGTCTATCTGTCGCATCAGTTTAGCTGATAGACCACTGCTTATTCCTCAAACTTGACGTAAGCAGTTGCCAATAGAGTATCTCTGTCCAGTTACTTATCTCACAGTTTATAAGCTTTACTCACTCTTCAGCGACTCCACCGGATTCACCAACGCCGCTTTCACTGTCTGAAAGCTCACTGTGACCAAAGCAATCACAATCGCTCCCACACCAGCCAGCGCAAACATCCACCACCGCAACTCGATGCGATAAACAAAATCTTGCAACCACTGATTCATGAAATACCAAGCGATAGGTGTAGCAATGACGAAAGCAATCACCACCAGCCGAATAAAATCTTTGGACAACAGCGCGATGATACTGCCTACACTAGCACCTAGCACTTTTCGGATACCGATTTCTTTGACGCGCTGATGTGTGGCATGAGTCAATAAACCAAACAAGCCCAAACAAGAAATCAAGATCGCTATGAGTCCGAATGTCTGATAAATGAGTGCTTGCCGCTCTTCATCTTGATAAAAGTCAGCGACATCGTCATCCATAAAGTCCCCATCAAATATCTGCTCTGGCAGTACTTTATCAAATGCAGCACCCATAGCTGCGAGGGTCGCAGAGATGTTATCCGGTCGCATTTTGACACCTGCGACTCCATAGTAATCTTTCATCGTCGAAAACATCAATGGTAGGTTTTCATCATGCGCCGAGTACATCTGAAAGTCATTGGTGACCCCTACTATGGGAAGTTTCAAAGTACTCCCTTTTGTGATGGTCTGACCGATAATAGCTTCAGGATCGTCGATGCCTAATTTCTTGAGCGTCGTCATATTAACTACGGCTTGCCGTGCCGTGTCCGAAACTGACAACCAGCGTCCGGCAACTAATTCGATACCATAAGTTTCTTGATAATTTTCATCCACAAACTTCATCGTGATGGAGTAAGGCTCATCTTCAGGGCGGGAAGCATAGCGAAAATTGGACGCCCACGTACTTCTCGAAATCGGTGGATCGGAGCTGAAACTCACGCTTTCTATCGCTGGGATTTGTAGTAAGGCTTGCTTGAGTGCGCCTTGTCGAGCCACAGTGGCACTATCCGAATTAAAGTAAAAATTATACACCAGTTCTTCATCAAAACCCAAATCTTGATCTTGAACATGATTCAGTTGTAGCACCGTCAACAGTGCACCGATGATGAGCACTTGAGCGATAACAAACTGAGAAACGACAATCGACTTTCGGATGGTTTCGCCTCCGGAGCTTTCATTTTGGCTGGGATGTTTGCTGAGCGCGCGTTTGGGTTTGAAATTGGCGAGAATAGTCGATGGATACAAGCCTGCCAAAAAAGTGACCGCCACACCAATCATCAAAAGAATACTCAGAATCGAAGGATCGGTCAAAAAAGGAAGTTCACTAGGGACTTCTGATACTTCATTCAAGAAAGGCAAAGCGATCTGTGCAGTCACTGCTCCCAAAACCATCGCTATCCCAACAATGATGACCGTTTCGCTCATAAACTGAGTGATGAGCTGCTGAGTGTTACTTCCCAACACTTTGCGCACGCCCACTTCCTGGGCGCGAAGAGCAGACTGAGCGGTAGCGAGATTGATGAAATTGAAACAGCCAATGATAAGAATGAGTAAGCCGACAAAACCAAGCGTCCGCAGTTCACTGATGCTGGTTCGGTGATTGCCAGAGTTTTGGACATCCTCGCTGTGATGTAAGTCAGACAACGGCTGTACTTGGTGAACACGCTCTCGACGTCCGTTGTCCGTATATTGCTCTGCGCCCACATTGGTGACTATGGCACTCGCCGCTTCCAACTGATCAGCACTCTTGAGCAAGGCATAAAACTGATCGCTGGAACTGGTACTCCCCCACTCGTTATCGTAACCAAAAATGTCGGCATGCTTTTCTAAGGTCGAGTAGGACACTAAATAGGGAAAATTGAAGTCAATGTTATTGGGTAGATCTTCAAAAACAGCAACTACTTTCGTCGGTATTAGATTATCAATCAAGACAATTTGATTGATAGCAGCTTCTGCACTTCCAAAGGCTTTTGTCGCCCAGTTTTCGCTCAATGCGATCATATCAGGTGCATCAAAATCAACAATACTGCCATCTGTCCATTCAACATTGAAAATCTCAAAAAAGCCATCCTCTACAAAAAGGGCAGTCTGTCCATTGGTTACTTGAAATTTCTTTAGCGGTGCAGCCCCCATAGGATCAGGAACTGTCAAGATCGACCAAGATTCATTCACTTTACTACTCGCTTCAAACTGCGGCACAGTCGATTGTAATATGTCCATAGCAGGAATCGGCAAGCCGGGTGTATAGTCCAGATCGCCATCTGCTTCTGTATCTTCAGAATATACCCGCACGATCCGATCATACTCTTCAAAGCTCTTGTTGAAACTCAGTTCATAGCTCACCATCCGATACAGTAGCAAAGCAACTGTGATCCCAATGGTCAGTCCCAATATATTGATGAGCGTGTAGACTTTGTTTTTCCACAAATTGCGCCAAGCGATCTTGATATGATTTTGTAGCATGATATTGTTTGTTTAGTGGTAGTCTTTTATCTTAGGAACGTTCAAATAATTAAATCAACTGTTTTACTATAGCTGACTACGGAACGACCAATAGGAAGTGACACGGAAAGTTTTCGTAAAACTATTTGTCGATTTTAGTTTTTGAACAATACTTATTTGAATGGATAGCAGACATTTTAATAGACATTTTACCAATATCTATGCCAATATCATAAAGCATTGACTGTCAACTATTTGAATCTTATTTTTCGCTACGGCTGTATAAATTTGGACAGTGAGGTGTATAAAAATATACCTATGTGATGCCAGCCACTTTAAGAGTACTTGGCACTTTTTTAGTGACGGACTATTCACTTCGTAAGCTCTTCACCGGGTTCGCCAAAGCCGCTCTGACGCTTTGCACACTCACCGTGAACAATGCCACACCGATCGCGACCAGACCTGCTATCGCAAATAGCCACCACTTCAAGTCAATATGATAAGTAAAATCATCCAGCCAGTTTTGGACAAAGTAGTAAGCAACGGGAATGGTGAGAAGAAAAGCAATCAAAACCAGCCGAATGAAGTCTTTGGATAAGAGCGCAACGATGCCTGTCACACTTGCACCTAGCACTTTTCGGATACCAATTTCTTTGGTGCGCTGCTGTGTCATAAAAGCTGCTAAACCGAGCAGCCCCAAACAAGACACCAGCATAGCGATAAAGGCAAAAAGATTGGCTAGCGACCCCACGACAAATTCCGATTGATATTGCTGCTGATAATTTTCATCTAAAAAACTGTACTCCAACTCATAGGTCGGAATCACTTCCTGAAAAACGGATTTGATACCTGCCAAAGCAGTAGCCGTCTGCTCCGGCTCTACCCGCACGAACATCGACCAAGTCGTCTCTGCATCGAGCAACACGACCATGGGCGAGAGCGGTTCGTGTAGTGATCGGGTATGGAAATCTTCCATGACACCGATGATGCGTCTTTTTTCGTCCCAAAAAGTCACTTCTGCACCGACCGGATGCGCTAGGTTCATGATGCGAGCAGCTTCTTCATTGATGACCAAAGACAAGGAATCTACTTGTCTGCCTGGCTCGTAGAAGCGTCCGTCCACCATTTCGATGCCAAAAATATCAGCATAATTGTAATCCACCCATTGTAGGGCGAAACTGACATTACTTTCATCGGTCTGTTTGCCTGTCCACTCTACACCCGAAGTAGAAGCATCGACTTTGATGGGTGAGCCGCCAGTGATGGTCACATCTGTAATGCCTATGGTTTGTGCCAATTCGTTTTTGAGGGTCGAATAGTTATCACCGATCAGATTGTCTTTGTAGATGTAGACGATATTGTCTTTGTCCAATCCGATATCCATCGTTTTGATGTACTCTATTTGCTGCTGCACCACTATAGCCCCTATGATGAGCAAACTGGATATGCCAAATTGTAGAATGACCAGTCCTTTTCGCAGATCAAAGAATTGTCCACTCGACTTGGTCGCGTCTTTGATGGTTTGTGAAGGTCGAAATGCCGCCAAAACAAAAGAAGGATAAGTCCCGGAGAGTAAAGTCGTCGCAACGATCACACCAGCAATGCCTCCCCAGAATAGCGGATGACCATAATCAAACTGCATCGTTTTTCCTGTCAGCTCTTGCAAATAAGGCAGTCCCAATTGCGCTAACAAAACTGCTCCGCCCACAGACAAGGTCGTGATGAACAAGGCTTCCGACATAAACTGCTGTACCAGTGACCATCGACTCGCTCCTATCGTTTTTCGGACGCCAACTTCTTTGCGGCGACGATTGGCACGGGCGGTGGCAAGATTGATGAAATTGATGCAAGCGATGAGCAATAGGAACAATCCTGCGATACCGAAGATGCGGATGTATTCGATCCTGCCACCTGCGACTTTGGCTTGATCGTCAAATTGGCTGTATAAGTACTGATCCTTGAAAGATTGTGTAATGACGCCCGTTCTTTCTAATTCATTGGTTGCTATAATAGTCCTCAATTTTGTATTGACCGCTTCAATATTGGCAGTTGGCTTCAGTTCTATATACCCAAACATTTGCGTATTACCCCACTCGTAAAGCCATTCATTGTCTTTGAGTTGGTGCTGAACATTGAGAATATAGTCAAACTGAATCGTCGATTGGTCGGATGGATTGGCGCAAACAGCAATAACTTCAAATAGTGTTTCATCTTCAAATGTTAGCGACTGCCCGATGGCATTGCTCTGCCAATTGACCCCAAAAATACGTTCTGCCAATTGCTCTGTGAGGACAACACTATTCATTTTTGCTGCTCCGCCAGCCGTCGTACCTGCTAGCAACGGGAAACTAAACGCATCGAAAATGGAAAAACTAGCGAAACTCCCAGTCGCTTTATGCAACTGACCATCATAACTAAAAACTCGGTCCAAAGGGTAATTTCTCACGACGACCCGCTCCACTTCTGGTATTTGCTCTTCTATCGCTTGCGCCAGCGGATAAGGAATCGTTTCCTTGACCGTCAATGTCTTATCAGACAACTCAGCGGTCATGAAAACATGATGCAGCTGATCGGATTTCTCGTGAAAGCGATCCATGCTGACTTCACTTTGTAGCCAAAGTGCAATCAATAAAACGACACTGATGCTCACCGCCAAACCAACGATGCTAATAGCAGCGAAAAAGCGATCTTTCCACAGAGTGCGGGTGATTATTTTTAGGTTGTTCATAGCCGTTGAGTTGTCAAGTGAAACAAGGAAGACAAATATGATCTAACGATACATCTTGGTCAAACCACCTCTTTTACGAATGGAAGTATTACCTAGTACCAGCGTTTTGCGTAGTTTGGCTGTTCCTGAATAACGAAGACTCTGATCGCCCAAAGCAAATAGTTTGATGCGTTCATCAGCTTGAACTTCTGCATCTGCATCGCCATAACTTCGGAAACGAGCGGTCTTGCTCTGTAAGCGATCTACATCTATATCTGTGTCGCCATAAGTGCGGTAGCGTTGACGTGTGACTTGACCACTGTATACCTTGAACTCCGAATCTCCATAAAGCACTACTTTTAGTTCATTGGCTCGTAAGTCGTCGATGCGGATGTCATTGTCTCCAAATTGTTTGATGGTCAATTTGTCTGCTTGCAGTTGGTCTTTAAATATAATATCGTTATCGCCTCGGATGACTACTTTCTCAAGTTGCTCGTAATAAACGATAATTTCAACGGCATCATCTTCATACAGATCAGTCGTCATTTTTCCGTTGTTGATAGCTTGTCGTTGTTGTTTTGGAAAGAATTTATGATCGTCGATGTACACTTTCAGGGTATTCCCTTTTACCACAACATTGAGGTCTGCTTCGGGTACATCACTATCTATGATGACGACTTTTGAGGTCTCGCTAGGGATGAATTTTGCTTCTATCTTTGGGCTGATGATGACTTTACTGAAAGTAGATAATTCGACTGTCTCAGCTTGTGCGAAAGCCAATTGAGTGAGGAATAAGGCTGCGATGAATAGTACTGATCTCATGTTAATTATTTTATTTGTATTGTTATTTCAAGAAGTACCTCTATTAAATGCAAAGCACTTTTGAATCGCCTTATTTCTTCTCTATTCACTTCTTAAACTCTGAATCGGATTCGCCAAAGCCGCCCGTATACTCTGAAAACTCACCGCAAAAAGAGAAGCCACAACAGCCGCCGCTGCAGCAAGCGCGAAGAACCACCATTTGATGTCCGTCTGATAAGCAAAATTGTCGAGCCACTGCCGCATGACATACCAAGCTACGGGAGAAGCGATCAGTAATGCAAAAACAATAGGTTTGAGAAAATCTTTTGAAAGTAAGGTGATGATATTCGGCACGGAAGCACCCAACACTTTACGAATCCCAATCTCTTTTTTACGCCTTTCGGCAGCAAACATAACCAAGCCCAATAAGCCTAGGGAAGAAATCAAAATAGCTAGAAAAGTAAAGCTATTGATGATGCGTCCAAAACGGCGGTCGGCCTCGTAGAGTTGCTGGACTTCTTCATCTATGAAAGTATATTCAAAGGGTGTGTTGGTAATTTGTGTCGCCCAGATTTGTTCCAACTGCCCTATCAAGCTAGCATAGTCCTCACTCTTTGCGCTGATAATCATTTGCTGATAATCAGAAGCCAAGTCATAGACGAGCATGAAAGGCTGGACGCGCTCGTACAAAGCTCCAAAATTAAAATCTCTGATCACCCCTACGATCTCAAAACCGTACTCCTCTTCCCCATCGCGTGAATAAAGATGTTTTCCCACTGCTGTTTTTTCTTCCAAATTGAAAGCGGTCAACATACTTTGATTGACCAAAATGCGATCTACACGCCCCGTCGTATCTGTCTGTCTGAAGTCGCGTCCTTGCAGTAAGTCAATATCCAAAGTAGAGCGAAAAGCCTCATCAGTTATCATGAACTGTATCAATTCAGCTTCTTGCGAATTGCTGCCTTGTTTGTATAGATTAATATCGTTGAAGACAAATTGACTTGGAAAATTATTAGCTCTAGAAATGCTTTCTACACTCGCCAGTTGAGCGATGCTACTTTTATAGCTGTCTGATCGACTTGTGGCTTCATTGGTACGAAAAGGGATGACAATTTTCTGGGACGGATTGTAGCCGAGGTCTTGTTGTTGAATAAATGTCAACTGAGCATTGATGACAATGACGGCTATTATCAATCCAATCGCCAAAACAAACTGTGTACTGACCAGTGCTTGTCTTAAATTTAGATGACCACCTAAATTTGTGCCTTTCGATTTCAAAATTTTCAAAGGCTGAAAACCAGATAGATAGAATGCAGGATAACTGCCTGCCAACAAGCCCGTCAGCAAGCCAATGCTTAAAATACCAACCCAAATGATCGGTTGTGATAAAAAATTACTAGCAATGGTGACGCCCGTCCACTCATTGAGCATTGGGATGGTCAACCGAAGCACCGGGATAGCCACCAAAGTAGCGATAAAGGCGACAACCAAAGATTCCGCCAAAAATTGTCCAATCAGACTTTGACGCCTCGCGCCTACTACTTTTCGGACACCGATTTCTTTTGCCCTTTTGATCGCTCTAGCAGTAGACAAATTCATGAAATTGATGCAAGCTATCAACTGAATCAAAATAGCAATGATGAGCAAAATGGACAACAAAGTGGGCGAAACGGCTTCGGTAGGATTGTTTTGGTACAATGTATTCGTGTGAATATCACCAATTGCTTGTAGACCCAAATGTTTCGGATATCGTCTTTGTGCCAACTGTTCGGCAGCATGACTTTCTAAAAAATCAGGCAGTTTTTGCTCCAAATTAGCAGCAGAAGTATTGGCAGCAAGCTTGACGTACGTATTCGTAAAATTGTTGCCCGACCATTCGGTCGACGCTACTGCATAAGAACCAACACCTCCGCTATCCATAGATAAGAAATAGTTGGCTTCCACATGACTTCTACCCATTTTATCGCTCACCACGGCTGTCACTTCTATCGGCTGCCAGCCATCTCCCGTTTCCAATTCTATCGTTTTACCGACAGGATTTTCTTTCCCAAATATTTTTTGAGCGAGTACTTCCGACAGTACAATCTTGAAAGGTTCGTCCAAAACATTTTGGGCATTTCCATAGACGAAATCATAATCGAATACGTCAAAGAAAGGCGCATCTGCGTACACGCCCGCTGATTCGTAGAAAGTTCTGTTATCGAAACGAAACAACTGCTGCTCGTCGAATACCCTCACAAAGCGAAACGCCTCTTCTACTTCTGCAAAATCCTCTTTCAGTGCAGCAGCAATTGGTGGTGAGGCCGTTGCCAGATAAGTAGGTGCCTCTTCTCCATCAAATCTCGTAGTGACGCGATAAATTTGATCTGCTGCTTCATGATGTTGGTCATAGCTATATTCTGTCTTGACGTAGAGCAGAATATACAAACAGCAAATCGTCCCCAATGCCAGCCCAAAGACATTGATAAAGCTGAATCCTTTGCTTTTGATGAGGTTGCGCAGAGCAATTTTGATATAGTTGCGAAACATGAGTTTTCTTTTGCTTCATAATCTACCAACATCTATGCCATGGATCTAACTTACTGATAATCAGTTAAATACAAAAAGGATTCATCTCGAATTGTATAAATATGGACAGGTCGGTGTTTTGGTTTGGAACAGTAAGTGCGGGCTTGACTGGAAGGTAGGTCTTTACCGAAAGTAAGAACCTAAGGAACGATGAAATAATAAATTCCCGATTTAGAACGCAGTTATTTTTAGTTTAGATAAACTTGTCCCGCTTGCGGCAGGCGAAAAACGTAGACGATGCAGCGCATCAGCGAGGCTTTTCAACGCAGGATAGACTCAAAAGAACAAGCTATAAACGAGGAAGTTATTGTTTTACCGTTCCTAATACATAATCATACAATTTTCATCTATCGTCTCGCATTGAACCCAAATGAAACCCCATATCTAAAATTGCCACGTCGCGGCACGACAAAGACGTTGACGGGAATATTGAGCTTGCCCGATTTAAAAGTCATGCCTGCGGCAAGTACAAATCCAGTATCTAGTTCGTAATCGCCTCGGCTATCCAAGCGACTAACTCGTTCGATATCAATCGGTTCTTCTGTGACAGGATCAATTGGCGTTCGTCCATTGCGAAGTAAAACCCAATCCCCTGCTTCATCAAAATAGCCAGTACCTACCTTTTTTGAGGTAAATGTAGGACCGAACGCAAATTCCAATCCATTACGATTGTTCCGCAGACCATGCAGCACCGTACAGCTCGGTATAAATAAGCCTTGTTCCAAACCACTCACCAATGGAATGATCTCGAATAATCCTTGCATATTGCCTTCGTTCAGATATTGGATTTCAAATTGATAGCCAAACTGAAATAAGATCGGGTTGGCATTGTAGCCGCCTTCGTTTTCTGGCAGTTTGAAAACATCAGCCGTTTCACCAGTCAAAATATTTAAGCCCATGCGTGGTCCGCTGAGATTCAGTCGAGGTTCGTCGGGAACGGTGATGGCGTTGTCTATTTTCTCTTTCTGCGTCAATAATTCGACGATGGCGTTGTCGTTTTGAAGACCAAACATCTCATTGACGGTGATACTTACCATGCGTTGCAGCTCATTTTGTAAGTCCAAAAACTCATTGACCTGCGTTTTTTCAATGATACCTTTTTTGACATCTATCAAGCGCAGGGTGATGACAATCATTTTGCTGTATCGCTCCACACTGCCCGTAAACATTTTGTCGGCATCAATCAGATTCCCGATTTCAAGCAGACAAATTTTACCGTAGCAGTTGTCGATCTTCAAGTTGTTTTTCTCTACTAGATAAGCCACATCGTACTTATCCATCACTTCAAAAGTGTCCAATTTGTCCAGCTCCAATCGAACCAAGTTACCCATTTGAGTCGCATTCAATTCTATGTTTTGCGCATCAATATTAAGGACAGTTAGGGAAGGGCGAGTTTGTGCGCATAGATTCATACTGATGAATACTAGCACACCTGATAATAATCTTTTCATTGTGATCGTGTTTTTGTTTTAAAGATTTTAGACTGTAGATATTAGATGATAGACAGTCCAAATGGAAGACTGAAAATCTCCAGCATTCAGGACAAGCAAATCAATATGCTTTAGTCAATTTTCTACTCTAAAAATGTGTATTTCGATTACGTCGCAAAAGTGAGATCAGATTGAGTGAAGTTGCCAGTCAAAAGCGTTCGTTTGGAGAGGAAGTAGCGTTCAAAAGGAGTAGGGTAAATCGTTCATTATAGGAAAACAACATAGTTTACTAGTCTGTTAATCAGATACTTATGTGTCTCTTACTGATTTGAAGCACTTACAAAGTATTTCAGAAAGAGATATTTTATATGGAAGGAATCGAAGAAGACAAAATCAATCTATTCATCGTCAATATTGAAAAAAGAGAAGTGGTATCATGGATAAAACACTAAAATATCAAGCAGCTATCAAAACGGTTATTCAGTCATACATTGAATACTACTATAAAGAAAGTCCTTTGAGGATTCAAACTATCTTTGATGATAATAATGGACATTATATTCTTATTCATTTAGGTTGGCAAGACGATCAATGGACGTATGGTATTCCACTTCATCTAGACATTATAGCAGATAAGATTTGGATTCAACGAAATCAGACTGAAGTCGAACTAGAAGAAGAGCTATTAGAGTTAGGTGTTTTAGAAGAAGATATGATAATCGGTTTTTATACTACTGATATGGCAAAAGTTCAGTGCTGACTCAATGGTATGTGGACTAATTATTTCCGCATCTCACTCGGCAATTCCCCAAACTCATTCGAGAAATTTTTAGCAAAATGAGCCGCATCTTTATAGCCTACCTGGTCTGCGATTTCAGCAATCTTTAAATCCTTGGTTTCGAGCAATTCTTTCGCTTTTTGTAGCCGCATTTTACGAATGTAAACAGAAGGAGATAAATCGAGCAAGGCTTTCATTTTTCGGAAGAGTTGTGGGCGACTCATTGTCATCGCTCGACAAAGATGTGGGTTGACTTTGAAGTTGTCGTTGGATAGATTGTCTTGGACAACTGTTTTGAGTTGTTGTAGAAAGGCGAGATTTGGATCGTCGGTTGTTGCTGTTTCTTTCACAGCGGTTGTTTGTTGGAGATTTTGATATTTAGCTAATAGTTGCTGCCGAATAGTGACCAGCGTTTGCAGCCGAATGAACAATTCTTCTTTATCAAAAGGCTTCAATAAATAAGCATCTGCGCCGGCTTGCAAGCCTTCCAATTTGCCTTTCTGATCGCTTCGAGCTGTCAATAGCACTATCGGAATATGGCTGGTTCTGACATCGGTTTTCAGAGTTTTGACTACCTCAATTCCATCCTTTTTTGGCATCACCACATCACTAATAATGATGTCGGGAATTTGCTCTAGTGCTACTTTGATTCCTTGTTCGCCATCTCTCGTCACTAGCACTTCATACTGTTTTTCGAGCAAGGCTTGCAAGTACAATACCACATCTGGATTGTCTTCGATGATGAGCAGTCTTAATAGCGTTTCTTTTGACTTAATAAGTTCAGATATAGCTTCTGGAAGCACCTTTGTAAGAGAAGATTCTAATACGAGATTTTCAATGGGCGCATTATTTCTAATCGGTAAAGTAACCATGAAAGTCGAGCCTTCATGAAGTGTACTTTGCACTTCTACGTTGCCATCCATCACCTTTACCAATTCTTTTACCAATGCCAAACCCACGCCCGTTCCCGCAAAAGCGTTGACATTGCTCGCTCGATGGAAACGATCAAAAATAAAAGGCAATTCTGCTGCTTCAATGCCAATACCCGTATCCTGCACCGCGATGATGAGTGACCTATTTTTTCGAGTGGCAGAAACCGCAATGCTGCCATGCTCTGGCGTGAATTTCAAGGCATTGGCAATCAAATTAGTGACGACCTGTTGGACTTTATCTTTATCAAAATCCATGATAAGTTCTGATTCGATAGAAGAAAAGACTAGACTGATTTGTTGGCGCTGAGCCGTAGAATGAAAAGCATTAGTAAGATAGCGCAAGTAACGAATGGTGTCTGCTTGAATCAATTGGAGCGGAATGGTATCGTATTCTAGCTTTGATAAATCGAGCAGTTGGTTGATGAGTGTGAGCAAACGATCGGCGTTGTCTTGCACCATTTTTTTCTTGTCCTCATTGCCGATGATCTGCTCCGTTCTTCCTTTGATTAGGGTCAAAGGTGTGCGAAATTCGTGGGTAATATTGGTATAAAAACTTGTTTTGAGTGCGTCCAAATGTTTGAGCTGATCGGCTTGTGCTTTTTTGGCTTTCAATAAATTCATGCGAGCTCCTGTCCCGATGGCGAGCAGAATGAGCATCAAAATAAAAGAAGCATAAAGAATATAACTCGTAATCAACGGATGATCGCTGCGACCGTACCAATCGGTAAAAGGCGCAAGCGTATGAAAGGTAGAGCCAATCACAAAAACGACCATAGCAATCAACAGATAATTTGCCATTTTGCTGCCACGCCGTTTCGCTACTACCCAAAGGATGATGGGAATGAAGATCGTAATGAAAGTTGTTAAGATTTGAAGGGGACGGATGACACTTATCAACCAATAGGGAAGATAATAACTCACAAAAGGCGTTTCCAACAGCACCAAAACAAACTTTCCCAACAGCCAATATTGGATGAGTTTGACGCCTTTTGGATAAAAGCGATTCAACTCTACGTAGCTCGCCGAATAATTCAACAAACCCAGCAAACACAAATACACACCCAGCCACCAAAACGTACGCGACCACTCAGGCGAAGTCGGGAACAATGGAAAAATGTAAGCATTGGGCACATTGAATAAAAAGACAATAGCAGCTCCCAACACCATGATGACATAGTAAATATGGACACGGTCGGGCTGAATGATAAACAGCACCAAAAAATAGAAAAATGGAATGAGTACGGTGCCTAGAAAAATGCCGTTCAGATAGATGACATTGAAAGGTACAAAGGTTCTTTCAAACTGCTTATCGGATTGATAGATTTCAATTTGTTGGAGCCGGTCTCTATGATAAGGATAGAATCCTGACAGTCGGAGATAAACATCGACTTGCTCGCTTTTTTGAAGTGGGATTTGAAAATAGTTGGAGTGCGTTTTGAAAGGTTTTTGAGCGAGTGGTATAAGATTGCCAGTTTGTATTTCTAGGTCTTTCGTAGGCACATAAACGGTAATGTAATCAAAGCTAGCAACGCCTTTTCCTACCCGAAATAAATAATCATTATCCTCGGTATCACTTCCACGAAGTTTAAATTTAACCCAATAGACGGATTCTGGATTCAGTTCGTCAAAGTCCTGATAGCATTTGAAATCAAGTTGCTGTATCTCTTCCAAGTCGTAAGACTTTCCCTTGTTTTCGATCACACCTAGCTCATATCGCAATAAACTGGTATTTTCCTGAAAAAATTCTTTCTCGTAGATCGCTTCATCGACCTGCCAGCCATATTGCTGTGCGATTTGGCAAAGGCTGTCTTGTGCTTGTTGTGTAAGCGTAGTTTCCCTTTGTGCTGTCAAACTTAATGTCGAGAGCAAAAAAATGAGGTATGTTAGATATTGACTCACTATTCAAAAGTAGTAAAAACAGAGGAATCGCATAGAATGAACATCTAGATTCAAATTCAAATGGGTCACTCACTGCGTAAACTCGTGATTGACTGTACCGTATGGCAGGCTGTTTGTAGCATACAGGTCTAGACAAATACAGTATAAGTTTTCGTCACCCACTTCTAATTGACTTAATTGGCTTCCCTTGAGCCGCCAAATAAATCTGCGACAACACCTACCCAATCCCTAAACAGCGAAAATCACCCTCCCTCCGTTCTTTAAAAAATCCAAGCAGAACAAATCCCTATTTTTTGAGACATCACCAACAATTAAATAAATGAAGCTTCACTTATTACTCCTATTCTCACTTCTTTCATTTTCCACTTTTGCACAATCGTTTCCTAGCAACAATCTGTCTTCCTTCGCCCAGCTCTACGGCTACATTCGCTATTTTCATCCGAGCGATGAAGCGGCTGCTGTCGATTGGGACAAATTCCTCTACCATGGCATCGAACAGGTCAACGATATTGAGAAAGGCAATGATTTGCAAAACACCCTGACCAACTTATTCTCGCCCATTGCACCTACTCTTCAAATTTATCGGGTCAGAAAAGCACCTTCTAAGATGAATGTCCCTACTAAAACGGATAATTCAGTCCTAGTGACGTGGCAACACAAAGGATTTCAGCATAGCGAACGCAACGTCTATAGAAGTGTACGACTAGGCAGAATCGATCCTAGTACAGAGCCAGCTCATGGCTTGTCGATCTATCCTGATTTGAGCAATTTGAGTGGAAAACAATTTAGACTGTCCACAAAAGGAAAAGCACTTTCAAGCACCAATACACAAATCCAACTGCTCACCTACACGAGAGCCAGAAAAACGAATCGCTATAAGTTGCCCATCAACAGCAACGATTGGGAGACCTTTCAGCTGGTAGATACCTTTGAAGAAGGCACGCTCCAAGGCTATCTGACCATACAGATGTTGGGATTAGGCACGGCTGAGCTAGACGACATTAAAGTCGAATTGAAAGAAGGTGATGAATGGCAAGAAGTTCCCATCGAAAATGCGAGCTTTGAAGGCACTAAGGCAGATGGCACACCCAAATATTGGGAAGTGGATGGTTCTGGCTATGAATATACTACAAAGGAAAATGCCTTACATATTCAAAGCATAGAGGGACATCAAGTAGGTGCACTGTTCGCACATTATGCGAAAGCAGATGAGTCTTTCACAGCAGAGATCGGCAATGGGCTAGCCGTCCGTCTTCCCTTAGCACTTTACTTACCCAAAGATACGCCCACTACTTTCTCCACTGCTTATCAAGCATTGACTAAGAAATTGGACGCAGTGACACTAGAAACTAAAAGTGCCAAAAGCATGAGTACGCGCCTAGGCGCAGTGATTACGGCATGGAATATCCTTCGCCATTCTTATCCTTATTTTGATGTTATTGATACGGATTGGGATGAGATGCTAGACCTCACACTCAATCGAATGTTGGCAACACAAAATGAAGAAGAAGCCATTAAAGTCCTGCAAAAAATGATGGCAACGCTCCAAGATGGACACGCTTATGCAAGTCATCCTATCATGAGTAAACTCGCTACTGCACCCATCTTATTAGACTATGTTGAAAATAAAATTGTGGTGCTAGATAGTCAGGAAGATCAATTGAAAGCAGGCGATATCATCCTAGCAATAGATGGCGAATATGCTTTGGATGTATTGGACGAACAGGCTCAACTCAATTCCGGTACTTTACAATGGCGTCGGCATAACGCTTTGAGAACATTGACGTTGGGAGACAAGGAGGAAGATGTAACACTCCAAGTCAAAAGAGCAGACGAGGACTTGACGCTAGACGTGACTAGAAAAGGTCGCGCCCGACGCTCTACGAGACCAGATAGCATTGTCCATCTCGCAGCGGATGACATCTTCTACATCAATCTTGATGCTGTCCGTCTTCCCGCTATCGAAAGTCGAATCAACGAAATAGCGAAGGCAAAAGGGGTGATTTTTGACCTCAGAGGCTACCCAAGAGGTAATCATGAAGTTATCAGTTACTTCATCGACCGCCCCGTACAATCGGCAAGATGGAATATTCCTCAGATCATCTATCCCAACATGGAAAATACACCTGCCTATGACACTTCTGGTCGCTGGACCATCGAGCCTAAATCGCCTCAACTCGAAGGCGAAATCGTTTTCATCACGGGAGGCGGTGCTATCAGTTATGCAGAAAGTTTTATGGGCATCATTGAACATTACGAATTAGCTGAAATAGTCGGTAGCACCACCGCTGGCGCCAATGGCAACGTCAATCCCTTCACGACGATGGGTGGTTTTCGATTTGGTTGGACTGGTATGAAAGTGCTGAAACAAGATGGCAGTCAGCATCATCTGATCGGCATTCAACCTACTGTTCCGATGACGCCTACGATTGAAGGGATTCGCGCTGGTAGGGATGAGCTGCTGGAGAAGGCGGTGGGGTTGATTAGGGGGGAGTGAGGGGCACATTGCTGGTCGGATTGATATCATCTCTATCAAATCGGAGAGGAATGAGGAAAGCTTTTCCCATGTGATGCTTGGCAGCTAGCACGGAGAGAAAAGAAGGCATAAAAGCGCGTGCATGCCTACAAAAGCTCCAATCTTCATCAATTCAGGAAAGATTGTATTTTTGTACCATCCACTTTTTTCATTCAACCATTAGCAGTTATGGAACCCATCACTACAGCGGCAGCAGCGGTTGTCGGTTATTTAGCCAAACAGTTGTCGGAGCAACAGTCCGTCAAAGACTTCCTCAACGACTTTTCACAAGCCACCATCGACTGGATTCGACCACTTTTCCTAAAAGAAGACGATACGCCAGTGGAAATGGTGCAGCAACTACAAGCGCAACCGACCAACACTGATTATCAGCAATTACTGCAAGAAATGTTGCTCACTGATGTACGCACGCAACCTGCGCACACGCCTTATCTAATGGGCATGCAGCAAGAAGTGCAAGCTTTGCAAAGTGGCATCACCATCAATAACAATGCAAAGATTGGGCAGCAAAATATCAATTCGACAGTAGATAACAAAGGTGCTAATTTCAATTTCTGACAAAAAACCAACTTTTATATGACCGATCTCCACAACAACGCCCGCATTGGACAGCAGAACATCAACTCTACTGTTTACAATCAATATTTAGGGCGAGAGGTACGTCGCTTCTTCAACCTGCCGCCCCACTACCCCGATGTCTTCATTGGGCGCGAGGACGATTTGCCCAAAATAAAAGAACTGCTTTTCTCCGACGACAATATTCTGCTACTCGTGAATGGCGAAGGTGGCATTGGGAAAACGACAGTGGCAGCGCGCTATTTTCATGCGTATTGGGAAGACTATCAGCACTTGGCTTGGGTATTCGTGGAAGAAAGCATCATAAAAGCCTTGCTCAATTTGGCCATTGCGCTAGAGGTGAAGTTTCCACAGCAGGCAAGCTTGGAAGAACAATTGGGCTTGCTACTCACTACGCTAGCGCAGCTGGATCGCCCTTGCCTACTTGTGCTGGACAACGCCAATCAACGCGCCGAACTCGAAAGCTACTATCCCGCGCTGCGTCGCTGCCCCAATATGCATCTACTGCTCACTTCGCGCATTGCTGACCTTCCGACGGCGCATAGCTATAGCGTACAACCACTAGACGAAACCGAAGCGCAACAACTCTTCCAAAAACACTATTCGCTGCTCACAGCTGAGGAGACCCAGTTGCTGCCAGCCATCTTTGAGGCAGTGGGCTACAATACCTTGGTAATAGAGCTGATGGCAAAAAACTTGACCAACTTCAATAATGTACTCGAAAAACGCTATACACTCCACAACCTGCTCGCCGACCTACGCGAAAAAGGCATATTGCACCTCAGCCATAGCCGAGCCGTACTTACCAACTACCATGCAGGACTCCAAATGCAGTATGCCAAAGCCGAGGATATTATAGCTGCCATGTATGACTTGAACGACCTCACGCCAACAGAACAACAACTATTGACTTGCTTCGCGCTACTGCCTGCGGAGAGCATTCCTTATGCTACACTGAAAACACTGATCACCGATATACCTGAACTCGATCAGATGCTACTGCGGCTAACTCGAAGTGGCTGGTTGGATATGGATGCGACCAACAAAGACTTCAAGGTAAGCCCTGTGGTGCAAGAAGTAACGCTGCAAAAGGTGGAGAACGCGACTAAGGCAACCGAGCCATTGATCGAACAGCTCCTTACGCTGCTCAAATACGAATTTGGCACAGGACATCTACTGAACGCCACCTATGAAGAAGGACGCCTATACGCTCGCTATGGCGCGAATGTGATAGATGTATTGGAAGAACCAAGCTACGCGCTAAGTGTGCTTACGGAGCGTGTAGCTAGGTACTATAATACAGTAGGAAATATCGCTTTGGCATTGACGTATTTTGAAGCTATGCTTAGAAACGACCAGCAGCTACTGACTCAAGCACCTGAAAACCCAACCTACAAGAATGGCTTGGCAATTTCCTATCAATATTTAGGACGCACCCAAAGCGCGCTAGGCAATTTGGAGGATGCGCTTACTTTTTATCAGCAATTCAACCAGCTAGCACAAGAACTGCAGCACGACTTTTCTGATAATGTAGAATTTAAAAACTTATTGGCGATTTCCTATCAATGCTTAGGAAATACCAAAAGCGCGCTAGGCAATTTGGAGGATGCGCTTACTTTTTATCAGCAATACAACCAGCTAGAGCAAGAACTGCATTACGACTTTCCTGATCATGTGGAATCTAAAAACTTGTTGGCGATTTCCTATCAATATTTAGGTGAAACCCAAATCGCGTTAGGCAATTTGGAGGGTGCACTTGCTTTTTATCAGCAATTTAATCAGCTAGTGCAAGAACTGCATCACGACTTTCCTGATCGTGTAGACTTTAAAAAATGCTTGGCAACTTCCTATCAATATTTAGGAAATACTCAAAGCACATTAGGCAATTTGGAGGATGCACTTGCTTTTTATCAAAAAGATGCTCAATTAAGTGAAGAACTGCATCACGACTTTTCTGATAATGTAGCATTTAAAAAATGCTTGGCGACTTCCTATCAACATTTAGGACGCACCCAAATCGCGCTAGGCAATTTGGAGGATGCACTTGCTTTTTATCAGCAATTTAATCAGCTAGCGCAAGAACTGCATCACGACTTTCCTGATCATGTAGACTTTAAAGAAG
>JBCDHX010000028.1:0-47232 GCA_038749535.1 Bacteroidota bacterium | reverse complement strand
TTGGGGCAATGCCAAAATGAATAGCCCGTCGGCTTTGCCTGTCCCGACTCTCGGGGAGACAAATACCATGCTCATGTCGCTGAAAAATTGAATCATTTGATAAATCAAAGAGCAAAAAGGAATTTGATGCGTTTGCCCTAGCTTGAGTCACTGCTCTTTTCAGTAGTCCTTACATTTTGCTACCTTTGTTTGCCGATCAAGTTTATCAGCTTCTAGGCTGTCTCGCCCATCTTAAATCACTTCATACGAATGAATGCATTACTCGACCAAATCGACAAGTCTCGTTTGCCCAAACATATCGCGATCATCATGGATGGTAATGGGAGATGGGCAAAACAAAAGGGGCGACCGCGTGTATTCGGTCATCGTAGTGCTGTGCAGGCTGTCCGGGAAACGACAGAAACGGCTGCTGAGTTGGGGGTAGAATACTTGACCCTTTATGCTTTTTCTACTGAAAACTGGAAGCGTCCGGCACTGGAAGTGAGTGCGCTGATGACCCTATTGGTCGATACGATCAGAGGCGAATTGGAGACATTGAACAAAAACAACATCCGACTACAAGCCATCGGCAACATTCAGAAATTGCCTAAAAAAAGCTATCACGCCTTGCTAGAAGGCATAGAAAATACCAAAAAAAATACGCGTATGACCCTCAATTTGGCACTCAATTATAGTGCAAAATGGGAAATCATGAACGCAGTCAAAGAGATTGCCGGGCAAGTAAAGTCTGGGAGCGTACAGCCGGAAGACATTACAGAGCATTTATTTTCTAACTACTTGGCAACTAAGGGAATGCCTGATCCTGAACTGCTTATCCGGACGAGTGGAGAAGCCAGAATCAGTAATTTTCTACTTTGGCAAATCGCTTATGCTGAGCTCTACTTTACCGATATTTTTTGGCCTGACTTTCGCAAAGAAAATCTGTACGAAGCCATCGTTTCTTTTCAAAACAGAGAACGTCGCTTTGGTAAAATCAGCGAGCAGTTGATAGAAGGAAAATAACAAAATACCCACCCATTTTTCTTGACACCTTTACAACCCTTTTCGATACAGAAAGCTCTTTGCTTCCAAAGGTGCATACTCACATAAATTTCTGTACTTTTGCGCTGTTTTTTCTGAAAAGACCAACAACTTAATTACAACGACTCAAGAATTAGATAATGATGAAGTATTGCTGGACGCTGATCGTCGTATTCCTTAGTTTTAATTTTCTTGCTGCACAAAGTGCTTTTGATAGCCTACAAGTATTTGACTACTCTCAGCCGCAAGAGCTGGAAATCGGGGAAGTCAAAGTCTCCGGTGCTAATTTTAGTGATGACAATGCGATCATCTCCATCAGTGGACTGAAAGTGGGCGAAACCATTCGGATACCCGGTTCTAAAATTCCAAAGGCGATCCGTTCGTTATGGAAACTTCGACTCTTTACGAATGTACAAGTCTATGAGACGAAGCGTGTCGATGATGTGATTTTTCTGGAAATTGCTGTCCAAGAACGTCCGCGCTTGTCCGGTCACTCTTACGTCAATACAAAGAAGACCTTCCACGAAGACCTCAACGATAAAGTCAATGCTTTCCTACTCAAAGGAGGTATCGTGACAGAAGATATCAAAGTCAATGCGGCGGAAGCCATCGAAGAGTATTTCATCGAAAAAGGCTATTTGGATACCGAAGTCAGTGTCAGTGAGGTGCCGGATAGTGCGCGTGCCAATGCAGTGCGTTTGATTTTTGATGTACAGCGCAATGATCGAGTGAAAATTCAAGAGATTGCATTCAAAGGAAACGATGCAGTCAAAGACAAAAAACTGCGTGGACTGATGAAGAATACGCGTCGCAAAAAACGACTATTCGCCTCTTCTAAGTTCATCAAAGATCAATATGAGGAAGACAAGGAAGCTTTGATTACGTATTACAATACGATTGGCTTTAGAGATGCGCGCATCATGGAAGAGAATATTTCTCGAAATGAAGATGGTGAGTTGATCTTGGAATTGGATGTTTTTGAGGGCAATCAGTATTACTTTCGCGACATCACTTGGAAAGGAAACTCTATCTATGCTTCCGAAGATTTGGATCGTATTTTGGGGATTGAGGCAGGAGATGTTTACAATCAAGAGTTGTTGGATACGCGCTTAAATTTTAGTCAAGATAATCGCGACATCAGCTCACTCTACCTCAATCGTGGGTACTTGTTTTTCAATGCCGATCCCGTAGAAACGGCTATCGAAAATGACTCCATCGACTTGGAAGTACGCATTTTTGAAGGACCGCAAGCAACCATAGATAAGGTGACCATTGCTGGGAACGACCGTACGCACGAGCACGTCATCCGCAGAGAGCTACGTACGCTACCCGGTAAGAAATTTAGTCGAGAAGACATCATTCGCTCTCAGCGTCAGATCATCAATTTAGGCTACTTTAATCCTGAGTCACTCGGCATCAACACACCTGTCAATCCCGAGCGTGGTACCGTAGACATAGAGTATACAGTAGAAGAAAAACCGTCCGATCAGCTAGAATTATCCGCTGGATGGGGTGGATTTCGAGGACTCATCGGTACGCTAGGTGTATCTTTCAACAACTTCTCGCTACGCAACATTAATAAAAAAGAAACTTGGAATCCCTTGCCACAAGGAGATGGACAGCGATTATCCATTCGAGCGCAGACCAATGGACGATTCTTCCAGTCTTACAATGCTTCCTTTACTGAACCTTGGCTGGGCGGTAAGAAGCCGACTTCGTTTACTTTGGGTGGGTTCTATAACAGATTTTCTCAAGGATTTTCATTTGATCGAAATGCGGTGCTCCCTACTTTGAACATTATTCAAGGTTCAGCGACACTCGGCACGCGTTTGAGCTGGCCAGATGATAACTTCGTCTCTAGTACGGCTGTCAATATTCAGAACTTGATTCTAACCGACTGGCGTGGATTTTTCCGTTCGGATGATGGACAATTAATTACGAATGGAACATTCAAAAACTTTAGTATTCGTCAGACGATAGCCCGTTCTACCGTCAACGCACCTATATTCCCGGAGTCGGGGTCTAGCATATCACTTTCCGTTCAGTTTACACCACCTTATTCATTGTTCAGAGGTGAACCTGACGTCCCTTATGCGGAGCAGCCTGTCTCGGAACGTTATGAGTGGATCGAATACCACAAATGGCGATTTGATGCAGAATGGTATACGCCTCTGTTTGACAAGTTTGTACTAAAAACATCCGCTAAGTTGGGTATTATTGGGTCATACAATGACGATATTGGGGTCTCTCCTTTTGAACGATTCCAGTTGGGAGGTGATGGTTTGAACAATCAGCAATTTGGTTTTGCCGGAGTAGATATTATCTCTATGCGTGGATATGAAATCGAGGACTTTCCTGCCAATCAGGATCCTAGCGGGACTTCTTCTTCTAATGTGGCTACCCCTATTTTCAATAAGTTCACCTTAGAAATGCGCTACCCGATCACTACTAATCCGAACTCGACTATCTACCTGCATACTTTCCTGCAAGCCGGAAATACCTGGCGACAGATGAAAGACTTCAATCCATTCGATGTGCGTCGTGCTGTCGGTGGCGGTCTACGTGTCTTTTTACCGATGTTTGGGGTACTTGGATTTGATTATGGTATTGGTTTCGACAAGCCCGGATCGACTTTCGAGGAATTAGGCACTTTCAACATTGTTCTAGGATTTGAGCCGGAATAACGCGAGATGGGTCATGGGTCATAATCCATAATCCACATCTCTGTTATATTCCTGTTAATCTAAGAGCGGTTCAGTTCAACTTTTGTTATTTTGTAGACATGGTATTGCTAAGCAATGCTACTAATATTTGTTGCAAAAGTTGACGCGCATGAAATTGGATCGTACAGCCATTATTGCTTTGGCATCGGTGTTGGGGATGTTGGCACTCATCTTGCTACAAGTTCGCTGGTTGCAACAGTCCACAGAGTTGATCGGTGAGCAATTCAATCAAAAAGTATCCAAGGCGATGAGTATGGCGGTGTCCAACTTGCGCCAAGAATCTGACACTTCTCGCTGTGTACAGCGTGCCGATGGTTGTTTTGTGTTATCTGTGGAGCGGGAAGAAGACTTGAGGGAGGAGCTGGCGACGGCGATGGCGTTTTACGATTTGCCACCGATTTTTGAGTTTCAGATTGTCGATAAGCACAACAGCCCGATGGACAACTCTTCTCCGTTCTGCTGTTCACTGCGTTTTCTGGATGAAAAATTAGAAGATCAGATGATGATGATTTCCTTTCCAGAAAAGCCCAAATACATTGCCAGCGAAATGGGGCTGATGATGGCATTTTCCATTTTGTTGCTCCTACTGCTGCTCGGTTTATTTATCTACATCAATCTCACGTTGCGCCGCCAAAAACGTGTCACCGAACGCAATACAGACTTCTTCAACAATATGGCACATGAGTTCAAGACGCCATTGACCAATATTTCACTAGCCAGCAATCGCTTACTCAAAAAGGACAAAGCCAATCCATTTCTAGCCGTCATTCAGAAAGAAAGCGAACGCCTAAAATGGCAGGTAGAGCGCGTTTTGCATCTCGCCAAAATGGAGCAAGTTGATTATACTATTGAGCGGACAGAAATTTTATTGCTGCCGCTCGTCAATCAGGTATTGTCTTCCATGTATGCGCGTCTGGAAAGTACACAGGCACAAGTAGATGTCAATATTCCGGAGGACTTGACGATCTATGCGGATGCGTTTCATTTGAGCAATTCGCTACACAATCTACTCGACAATGCCATCAAGTACTGCGAACAACAGCCCTACGTCACCATCACCGCTGCTGAAACTGAAGCAGAGATCACGCTGAGCGTAGAAGATAATGGCGTAGGCATCAGCAAGAGCAATCAAGCTTTTGTATTCGAGAAATTTCAGCGGGTAGGTAGCGGCGATTTGCACATCAATAAAGGCTTTGGGCTAGGTCTCGCTTATGTCAATCAAGTCATTCAGCTACACAAAGGGTATATCGACATTCGCTCGGAAGTGCAAAAGGGCAGCCGATTTGAGTTGCATTTGCCGAAAGGGTGAGCTACTTATTCTACAGCTAAGGTGCATATTAATTTATTATACTTACAAAAGTGGATAAGTGTATGATATCTTAGTTTCAAGTATTCGATAATCAATTCAAAATAAACAAATCTATTGGCGTTTCAGTGTAATTAAAGAACGACTGTTGTCTCCAACCTACATTTTTTAGAAATTTTGTTGGTTGCGTACAACGATTTGGCTACTATTTCTAAATGACAACTACAGCTAGTGCTAGGAAGAGTGTTTTGAGGCTTTGGTGACTGATTAAATTGCTTACTTTTGTCCCAGCCAAATAAACAAGCATACATGAAGGAAAGACTGCAACTCATCGGTAAAGAAATCGCCGCGTTTTTCACCAGCCCCGTTGTCTTAAAAAATCTAGGTGTACTGGTGGTGTCACTGATCGCTCTTCTTTTCATGACGCAGTTGTTGTTGAAATCTTGTACCCGCCATGGCGAGTCGATGCAAGTGCAAGACTTTACAGGGATGGATCTCAATGAAGCGACGCAAAAAGCTAAGCGCGATAAGTTGCGTATCATGGTGTTAGACTCGATGGACAGAGGGACAAATCCACCCAATATGGTGCTCAGTCAAGACCCCGTTCCTTACTCTCGCGTCAAAAAAAATCGCACGATCTATCTCACGACTACTCGTGTCACACGCGAAAAGACCAAAACACCGCCCATCTCCGAGCGCGACAATTACAACGACTACAAACGCGCCTTGAAAGTGCGGACATTAGAAGCAGCTATCAAGGAAGAGAAAGCGGACAATCGTTATCTGCCGGGTACGATATTAGATGTTTATCACGACAATAAAAAACTCTCCTTCGACGAAATAGATGAAGGCTATGAGCTAGAAAAAGGTAGCACACTGGAGTTTGTTGTCACCAAGTTTGGGATAGAGTACGTAGCGATGCCAAACGTCGCTTGCGAAACATTCATGAGTGCCGAAACGCGCCTCCGCAACGCCAATCTGGTCGTCGGCATCATCCGAGAAGATGTCACCGTCGTAGATCGTAATAGCGCGTATGTCTATAAAAGTGTCCCTGCTTATGAGCCCAATAAGCAACTACAAGTCGGCGAACAAATCAACCTCTTTTTGACACAAAATCTGCCGGAAGCGTGTGGGGGAGAGGCACCGATTTTTGAGGAGAATACGGATTTATAAAGACGAGTACACCACTTTTACTGCCCAACTTATCTGTATGAGGGCATTGTGCCAAGCTTCTCAAGTTGCTCATCAAATCTTCTAGCTTTGATTCCTCAAGACGTTATTTTTTTGTTACTAAACCACTTTTTTCACCTTTTTGAGTCCCTCAAAAGATAGGTCATCTTGTCTGTATTTCGGTATCTTCTTCCCTGATTTTGCGTAGCATATCATATAAGTTTCTTGTGTCGCCTCATGACCAACTAATGTTCCGTTTGCCATTGGCATAGCTACTATTGCTGTCTTCTTAACACGTATTTTTAAGTTGTGATTTTCTTCTACTTTTGCCGTCTTACTTTTGACAATTTATCAATAAATAGATGAAAGTGAGTTTATAACTATTTGATTATCAAAAGAATAGATAATATATTCTTACTTAGATTCGGAAAAGAAAATAATGAAGAAATACCTCGATCTGTTTACATCCTCCAACGAAATCAATTATAAAAATGAAATCCTCTCTGGGCTTACAGTCGCTTTAGCTTTAGTACCTGAGGCGGTCGCTTTCGCCCTCATCGCCGGACTTTCTCCGCTGACTGGTTTGTATGCTGCTTTCATGATGGGATTGGTTACGTCCATCTTGGGTGGTCGTCCGGGCATGATATCCGGTGCTACGGGTGCTGTGGCAGTGGTTTTGGTCGCTTTGGTGCAAACACATGGTGTAGAGTATGTTTTTGCAACCGTTATTTTAGCTGGGATTTTACAGATTTCGGCAGGTGTATTAAAGCTAGGCAAATTGATGCGACTTGTGCCACAGCCTGTGATTTTCGGCTTTGTCAATGGACTAGCGATTGTGATTTTTATGTCTCAATTGGTGAGTTTTCAAGATGCAGAAGGACATTGGTTGAAAGGAGAATCCATGTATATTTTGTTGGGTTTGGTTGCCTTGACGATGCTGATTATCTGGGGCTTACCAAAAATCAGTAAAGCCATTCCTGCTTCTTTGGTCGCTATTTTGAGCATCTTTGGGATTGTTGTTGTTTTTGGTATTGATACTAAAACAGTAGGTGACATTGCTTCTATCGAAGGTAGTTTCCCGCCGTTTCACATCCCGAATGTACCTTTCAATTTGACTACATTACAAGTTGTTTTTCCTTATGCAGCTATTGTGGCAGGCGTGGGTCTGATAGAGAGTTTACTGACATTGAACATCATCGATGAGATTACTGAAACGCGTGGGAAAGGCAATAAAGAAGCCGTTGCACAAGGCATCGCCAATGTACTAAGTGGATTCTTTTCTGGTATGGGCGGTTGCGCGATGATCGGTCAGAGTTTAATTAATATCTCTTCTGGAGCACGAGCTCGCTTGTCGGGTATTGTAGCCTCTGTGATGCTTTTGATGTTCATCATGTATGGCTCTAGCTTGATTGAGCAAGTGCCTATTGCTGCGCTGACAGGTTTGATGATTATGGTGTCGATTGGGACATTTGAATGGGCGAGTTTGCGGACGTTCAATAAGATGCCAAAGTCCGATATTTTCGTGATGGTCGTCGTGACTGGAGTGACGGCGGTGATTCACAATCTAGCATTGGCGGTCATCATTGGTGTCATTATTTCTGCTTTGGTTTTTGCTTGGGACAATGCCAAACGCATCCGCGCACGTAAGCGATTTGATGAAAATGGTGTCAAGTACTATGAGATATATGGACCGCTTTTTTTTGGTTCTGTTACCGTGTTCAACGAAAAATTTGATGTGCTCAATGACCCTGACGAAATCGTTATTGACTTCCGAGAAAGTCGAGTCGTCGATATGTCAGCGATAGAAGCCCTGAATAAATTGACGGCACGCTATCAGAAAGTTGGCAAGACCGTTCACCTGAGAAATCTGAGCTGGGACTGTCAAGCTTTGCTCAAAAAGGCACACAAAATCATCGAAGTGAATGTAGAAGAAGCACCGACTCGTCAGGTTTTAGTAGAGGCTTAGTAGGCAGAAGTGGCTGGGATTTTAGTCTGTATGACCAAAATCCCAATCACTCTTGATTTTTGTTGTACTGAATGTTCTGCCTCATGCTTTTTTACACCAAATTTCCAATCCGAATCACCTCCGCAAATACTCCGGCTGCTGTCACTTCCGCACCTGCTCCTGGACCACGCACGACTAGAGGCGTATCCTTATAGCGGCGCGTCGTGAAAACGATCATATTATCGCTGCCGCTGAGTCCATAAAATGGATGATCGACGTTATAAGTCGCTAGCCCGACTGTTCCCGTCCCACCTTCAAATTTGGCGACCATGCGTAGGACTTTGTTCTCGGCTTTGGCAGTATTGTACAGTTCTGCAAACTGTACATCGACTCGTGGCAATCGCTCAAAAAACTGATCGACATTTTCCGCATTCATCATTTCATCCGGCAAAATCGGCTCTATGGTAATGTCTTTTTCTTCTACAGCAAAACCTGCCTCTCGTGCCAAAATGATGAGCTTCCGACGCATATCTTTGCCACCCAAATCTTCTCGTGGATCGGGCTCTGTGTAGCCTTTTTCTTTCGCTTCGCGTACCACTTCGCTAAATGGTTTTTCGCCATTAAACTGATTGAAAATGAAAGACATAGAACCGGAAATCACCCCTTCGATACGCGTGATGTGATCGCCACTAGAAATCAAGTCTTTCAGCGTAGATAAGACCGGCAAACCTGCACCTACATTGGTTTCATAGACAAATTGTACGCCTCTTTTTTTCGCCAATGCTTTGAGCCGCTGATATTGCTCATAAGAGGAAGAAGTAGCAATTTTATTAGGTGTCGAAATCGAGATACTACTGTCCAAAATGGCGGCATAGTGTTTAGGCAAATCGCTACTTGCCGTGTTGTCTATAAATATGGTGTTCGGTAAGTTTAAGGCGCGCATTTTCTCGATATAGCTCGCCAGATTGGAGTCTTCCTCGGCACTCAGGAGTGCCGTTTTCCAGTTGTTGAGTGGAATGCCGGATTCGTTGAATAACATCTTGCGCGTATTCGCCAATCCGACAACTCTGATGTCCAAATTTTGCGCTTCCAGTAAATAAGCGTGCTGCATTCGTATTTGCTCCAGCAACGTCCCCCCAATCAAACCAACGCCCACCAAAAATAAATTCAGTTCCAGTTTATCCGATAAGAAAAAGGCTTCGTGCAGCGCATTCAACGCCTTGAGTTCATCGACTTTGTTGATGACTACAGAGATATTTAGCTCTGATGAACCTTGTGCGATGGCGACGGCATTGATCCCATTTTTGCCCAATGCCTGAAACATCCGTCCGGCGATGCCCGGTTGATAGCGCATATTCTCTCCGATGATGGCTACCGCAGACAGATTTTGCTCTACTTTGATCGGCGACACCAGTTTTTTGTCTAGTTCATACTCAAAAGCTTTCTCGACAGTTTGTTTTGCTTTTTCTGCCACCGTAGGCTGTACCGCAAAACTAATCGCCAACTCCGAAGAGCCTTGCGTAATCAAAATTACATTAATATCTGCCTGCGCCAAAGCACTAAACAACCGACCTGAGGTGCCCGGCACACCAAATAAGCCGCTACCCGAAAGCGTCAGTAAACTAATATCGCCGATGGAGGAAATACCCTTCACGGCGCGCTCGTCTATGCTATTTTGGTCAGAAATAAGTGTCCCTTCAAACTCGGGATTGAAAGTATTTTTGATGTATAGTGGGATGCTCTTTCGCAAAGCAGGTTGCAAGGTCGGCGGATAGATCACTTTCGCCCCAAAGTGAGACATTTCCATCGCTTCCGCATACGTCATTTTTGGGATGGTAAAAGCACGTTTTACTTTTCTAGGATCGCAGGTCAGCACGCCATTTACATCCGTCCATATCTCAATTTGCTGGGCATCCAAACCTGCACCCAACAAAGCAGCGGTATAGTCAGAACCACCGCGCCCCAAAGTTGTCGTCAATCCACCCTTGGCACTCGCAATGAATCCAGTGACGATTTGCATTTCGTTTTGGGTGCGATAATGCTCCTGAATCTTTTTGTAAGTAGCAGTGAAGTTGACCTTGGCAGACCCAAATCCTTTATTGGTCTGTATCACTTTTCGAGCATCCAAATAAGCTGCCGGAATGCCACTATCTCGCAAAGCATAACTGATAATGTATGCCGAATTGCGCTCCCCGAAACTCAACACGTAGTCCATAGTACGTGTGGACGCCTCACGCACCAAGTAAATACCATAGAGTAGATTTTTGAGTACCGCATGATTCTGCTCCAAAATGGGCATCATCTCTGAGAGCAGCGGCTCGCTCACAAGTGCCTTCGTCGCCATCAAATGTCGCTGATGAAAAGCATTGAAAAGGGTTTGATAAGATTCTCTGCCTTGCGCTGCCAATTGACTCATCTCAATCAATGAATCGGTCACACCTCCAAAAGCGGAAAATACCACCGTGATGTCCTCGCCGCGCTCATAGTACGTCCGTAAGATGTCGATGATAGAAGTGATGCGCTCCGGAGTGGCTACAGACGAACCACCGAATTTCAATACCTTCATAGTAACTGTTTTGGCGAAAGAAAATTGGGCAACAAATGTAGTAGTTCAAGTAGATAAATCGAGTGTTTAAAATGAGCTATTTCCGATATAAAGTCAGCAGAATGGATAAGGCGTTCATGTCACGGATAAGCGGAAAAGTAAGCTGATCTTCACGACAATTTTCTGCAAAACAGAGCGATCTTGACTACAAATCGATCGTTTTCCCTTTTATTTTAATACGATCAAGATTAAAACATATCGGATGGATATTGTTAGGTGGGCAAATGAAAAGGAAAAGCATTGCGATTAGCAAATTTTCGCTAATTTGCACCCCAATCCAAATTTTATGGAGATAATCGAACGCAAAAACGTATGAAATTTCACCAACTTACACTCACGATTGGTTTTGTTCTTTTTTTACTCACTAGCTGGTCATTACAGGCACAGACGACTATCCAAGGCGAAATCCTAGATGAAGAAACAAATGACCCGCTCATCGGTGCCAATATTATCGTAGAAGGTACTTCTGAAGGAACAGTGACCGACTTCGATGGTAACTTTGAGTTCAGTACCAGCAAGACGCCGCCATTCAATGTAATCGCTTCTTATACTGGATATGCTTCTCAGACCATAGCTGTCACAAATACGGATAAACTCAGCATAAAGCTAAGTGCAGGCACGCTGACGATAGAAACAGTCGAAGTACGTGGACAGCGCATCAGTGATAAACAAAAAGAAGCACCGCTGACAATAGAAGCACTAGATAACATTGCAATCAAGGAGACGGCTTCGGAGAGTTTTTACGATGGCTTAGGTACATTGAAGGGCGTAGATTTGACAGCAGCGAGTCTGGGATTTAAGGTGATTAATATGCGCGGTTTCAATAGTACCAGTCCTGTCCGCTCTTTGCAGATCATTGATGGTATCGACAATCAAGCCCCCGGTCTCAACTTTTCACTTGGTAACTTTTTGGGCTCTTCCGAGCTAGATGTCAATCGAGTAGAATTGGTCGTTGGTGCCAGTTCGGCTTTCTATGGTCCCAACGCCTTTAATGGTGTCATCAGCATGGAGACAAAAAATCCATTCTTCCAAGAAGGCATATCTGCCATGATTAAGGCTGGTGAGCGAAATTTGTTAGAGACAGCAGTCCGATGGGGAGACGCGATCAACAATAAAGAAGGGCTTCCTGTATTCGCTTACAAATTCAACTTCTCTTACTTGAGAGCCGATGACTGGGTAGCAGACAATTATGACCCGATAGATGGGTCTCGTGTATCTGCGGACAATCCTGGCGGCTTTGATGCAGTAAATATATATGGCGATGAATACCAAAGTCGGAATGACTTTTCCGATCAGCCGAGTAATTTTCCGGGGCTGGGTACTTGGTATCGTACAGGCTATCGCGAAATTGACCTAGTGGACTATGATACACGCAACTTGAAACTAGGTGGTGCGCTACATCTACGCACCAGTCCAAAACAAGCAGAACAGTCACCGGAGTTGATTTTCTCCACCAGTTATGGCACGGGAACAACCGTCTATCAAGGGGACAACCGCTTCAGCTTACGTGGGATTACGTTTTTGCAAAATCGTCTGGAATGGCGCAAACGAGATAAATTTTTCATCAGAGCCTATACGACTCGTACTGGAGCAGGCGATTCTTATGATCCTTATTTTACGGCTTTGGAGCTACAGCGCAGAGCAAAGTCCGATATCAACTGGGCGCGTGATTATGCTGGCTATTGGCAGGAGCCGATATTAGATCGACTGATCGAGAATGGGTATCCAGAGCTGGAAGTCGTCGTTGATCCAAATACTGGAATGTTTGAGGTCATCTTCGATAGAGAAGCAGCAGATAAGTGGCTGGAAGACAATCAAAATTTACTGAATCAATGGCATGACGAAGCAGAAATAGTCGCCAATGAGCGCTCGCCGGGAGCGAATAATTCTGTTGACTTTTTCGAGCCGGGCACAGATCGTTTCAATGAGGAATTCAATAGCATCAGGAATACTTTGCGGACGGAAGGCGGTACTGGTTTCTTTGACAATTCCGCTCTTTATCACGCTCATGGTGAATACAAATTCAACCCGAGCTGGACAGACCAAATCACTGTCGGGGGTAACTATCGCTTGTATACGCCTGATTCTCGTGGCACCGTCTTTTCGGATACATCAGGCATCGATATTACCAATTCAGAGGTCGGTTTTTATACAGGTATTGAGAAGTCTTTTTTCGACAATAAGCTGAAATCACAAGTCACTTTCCGTACCGATAAAAACCAAAACTTCGACTGGCTATTCTCTCCGGCAGCTTCTTTGGTTTGGAGTCCGAGCGACAACAACTACCTACGTGTTTCTTTCTCTTCTGCCATTAGAAATCCTACCTTGACCGATCAGTTTTTGCTACTAAATGTAGGTCGCGCTACACTAGCCGGCAATGTCAATGGAGTAGAAGGATTGGTCTCTGTAGACTCTTTGCAGAGCTTTTTCAACACCCAACGCATAGGTGCACTCAGAGAAAATACGATCACTGTCGATGGTGTCCAACCGGAGCAAGTACGCACCATAGAAGCTGGCTACCGCACGACGCTATTCAATTCAACTTATGTGGATGCAGGCTATTATTACAGCATTTACAACAACTTTTTAGGTTTTGTCATCGGGGCGGACGTAGATGTGCAAACAACCGCTCAAGGCGCAGTCCAACTGAACAGTTTAGAAGTTTTCCGCTTTGCTGCTAATTCTAGCAATCGAGTCACCACTCAGGGTGTAGCGATAGGCGTCAATCACTATTTCGCAAATTACTACTCTTTGAATGGTAATTATTCTTGGAATAAACTAATACAAGCTGCCGAAGACGATCCTATCATCCCTGCCTTCAACACGCCTGAGCATAAGTTCAATATCGGTTTGAGCGGGCGTGATCTGGACATCGTCATGGGCGGTATCAAAATCAGAAATGTCGGTTTCAAAGTGAACTACAAGTGGATAGAAGGTTTCTTATTTGAGGGGTCACCACAGTTTACCGGATTCATTCCGACTTATGATTTGCTGGATGCACAAGTCAATTTCTTGTTCCGCAAGATAGATACGACGATGAAAATTGGGGCATCTAACATATTGGACAATCGTAGTTTCCAAACGTATGGTGGACCTCGTATTGGTCGATTGGCTTATATTTCATTTACGTATAGTCCGGATTGACGATAAAGCACTCAAGATTTCCTCAAAAGTAAACATGATATAAATTCAGCGACTGCATCCTTCTTTAAATGACTAGAGGTAGACTAATTATATGCAGTCCTTACTTACTCACTAATTTTTTCAAAATCTGTTCTATGAAAAGATTACATACAATCTTGATACTCTTGTTGAGTATTTCCGTTTCCTGCTTGTACGCACAAGAAGGACGTTTTATGTCAGAAGTATTTTCTGAAGTCGAAGTGACGCGCGATGTTACTTATGGTGTCAATGCGACTGTGATCGCACTACCAACTCAAGGTGAAGCCGTGCCACAGCCTTTGATGCTAGATGTTTATGAGCCGGTAGGCGATTCTACACGCGAGACTCGTCCTTTGGTACTCGTATTCCATACCGGAAACTTTTTGCCTGTCCCTCAAAATGGTCAAATTCTAGGGACACGCACAGATTCTGCTGTTGTAGAAGTCTGTACTCGTCTAGCGAAATATGGCTATACGTCTGCCGCCGTTTCTTACCGTCAAGGTTGGAATCCATTGGCAGAGACGCAGCCGATTCGTGCTTTGGGTTTGATTCAAGCAGCTTATCGTGGCGTACAAGACGCGCGTACTGCTATTCGATTCTTCAAAAGAGATATGGTCGAAAATGGCAATCAATTTGCCGTGGATACCAGTCGTATCACGATCTGGGGACATGGTACAGGTGGCTATGTGACATTGGGTACTGTTGGTTTGGATAGTTATACCAATATCTTGACGACAACAAATGGACCTGCCAAGTTTTTACTAGATACAGATGGCGATGGTACACCTGAAACACCAATGGTCGTCCCTGCTATTCATGGAGACATTGAAGGTAAAACGCTAGGTCTCGGTACAGGTGCTTTCAATTTGCCTGTCGGAGATACGACTAGCTACCCGAATCACGTCGATTACAGCTCTGATTTTCAGTTATCTGTCAACATCGGTGGTGCGCTAGGTGATATTTCTTGGCTAGAAGAAGGCGATGAGCCGACGATCGTTTTCCAATCGGCGTTTGATTTCTTTGCCCCTTACGAAGATGCGACTTTGATCGTACCGACTACGGGCGATCCGATTGTGCGTGTACAAGGTGGCTTGGATGTCCAAAAGAGACAAGAAGAATTGGGGAATAACCAGATCTTCATCGACGCAAATATCGACGATGAGTTCACCGCTCAGGCACGTGCCAATTCTGAAATTGCAGGACACCCTTATTATGAAGGTTTGTATCCGGTCGTCAATCCACCGAACTCAGTCGGTCTAGATGAAGGCGTGACTATCGACTGGTGGAATCCAACTGCTCCAGCACCAGGTCTAGGCATTCCATGGAATTTGTTGCCACACCCATCTGACCCGACAGGAGAGACTTCTTTCCACGAGCAGGGTCTACTGACCAATATGGGAATGTCTCCTGAACTAGGTCGCACTTATATAGACACGGTAATGGGTTATTTTGCACCGCGTGCATTTGCGGCGTTGGATTTGATTGCTTACACATCGACAGAGCAAGTCCAAGAAGAAGATATCAATCTGGTGATCGCGCCAAATCCGGCTAGCGATCAGGTCATCTTACGTTCTGCACCAGAAAGTCCGATGTTGGGTATCGAAGTCTTCGATATGAAAGGTCGTCGTGTACAAACGCATATGTTGCGCAACCACTATTACTATGTACAGCGTGATGGTTTGCCGAATGGAATGTACGTTGTCCGTATTCGATTTGAGGAGGGGACAATCGCGAAGAAGATAATGTTTAGGTAAACTCGGATATGTTATGTATGACTAAAGTCATACGCTTTGGATAAAACGTAAAAAAGCCACTTTCATCGCAACGATGAAAGTGGCTTTTTTAGTAGGTTGTCGTTTCCTACGACGACCTACTTTTCTTTCTACCCATATACCTCAGGCTGAAACAACAACCTACTACAACTATCCCACTTTTTTCAATAATTGCATCGCTTTTGCCATTTGCATCGCATCGCCATTCTGCTTAGCGATATATAAGCCGCGACTAGCTGCTTGTTTGGCTTCCTCTCTTTTATCGGCTGCCAGTAGAATTTCTGCATAATTCAGGTGTGGCGTGACCGTTTCTGCTCCTATAACTGCTTTTTCTGCTACTTTTTCTGCTAACTGTATGCCTTTTTGATACGTCGGAAAAGAACGAACGGCTGCTTTTGCCATCAGTGTTTGTTCTTCAGCATTAGCATCAGCGACTTCACGAACATACTTTTTCCAGGCTTTATAGTAGCGTACCGGATCTTTTTTCTTTTGCGCAAAGTGCATTTCTGATTCCAAATAAAAAGTATTTGCCTCACTTGGATAATGTTTCTTCATTTGTTCTTGTACCTCTTCCAGCAGCTCCTCACTATCGTATTCCAATGCTTTTTTCATCGTCGCTTTTGCTGCTTGTGCGATGCGCTCTTGGACGCGCGCTTTAGAGGTGGCATTTTCGATGGCGGTTCGATGGGTTATCATCAAATCAAAAATACGAGAATCCGTTTGCGTTGTCGCTTCCAGCAAAAAACGCAAATTATCAGCATCACTGAAATCCGGTTGACCGTTGATATAGTCATTTGCGATTTTTAGACTTGGCTTGGATGCTTTGTTGAGGGCTTTGACGTATTGGTACATCAGTTGTGGACTACGGTCACCGGCTTCATAAGCTTCGGCATATAGACCGGAGCGATCATTTTTTTGAAGAACTTCTTTCCCCAAATTGATGAATTGCTCCACATTGCGCGCACCTTTGACTTGGTGGACGACTTTGCCATCAAAGTCGATATAGTAAAGCGTCGGAAAAGCGGACGCCGGATACTGCTTTGCAAACTGAGCATTCTTTTTCTTCTCCATATCCACCTTCAAGTTGATGAAATGCGTATTGTAGTAGTCGCCGACTTCTGAGTCCGTGAATACATTGCGCGCCATTCGTTTGCAAGGACCACACCATTCGGCATAGGCATCCACGAAGATGACTTTTTCTTCGGCTGCTGCCTTTTCTACTGCTTCTTCCCAAGTTCCTTCAAAAAACTCAATGCCTTTGGCGAAACTGGACTGTACAAGTAAAAGAATGGCTATAACAAGGAGGATTGATTTCATCTGTCAGTTGTTGTTTAAATTATCTGTAACTCGTCAAAGATACGTCTTCTCTGACTTCTTAGTCAAACGAATCGGCGTACGCATCGGTTGCACACGATTGGGTTTGGCGGGATGATATTGCACATCTATGATTTCGCCAACGCTGTATGAAGGCAACTGACGCGAGACAATAGTACTCCGTTCTTTTCGACCCGAAGAGGTTTCGTATAAAAGATGAACTCGATAGACAAAAGGTTTGTCGCCTTTCCGTGTATTGCGGATTTTTTGAATGGAGAGGACTTCAGCTGAAGTCGCAGAATGATTTGGTTGTTGCAATAGCGAATTGGCGAATAACCCAGCTACTATTGCGGCGGCAAGCAATAGGATGCGTTTCATAGTGTTGTTTAATTTGGTTGGACGGACTGGTAGGAATCCGTTATGCTGTTCTGTTTTATTCAACAGAAAATAAGACCATCAGTTGACAGAAGTCACTTCTTTTCCATTGGTAGCGACTTGATGACTCGCCACACTTTCCCAGTAAAAACTGCCAATGTCCAATAGGTATGGTTGCGGACGGGAATATCGGTTCTGGAGTGAACAAACTGACCACCACTCTTGCTTTTGCCTTTGAAATTCCAATGATTGGAGACGCGATAGCAGCCGATGGGCGTATAATTCCAACGCTTCTTTCGATTGGAATAGTAAGAGTGTGAGTAGGGCGAATGTGCTATTTCTTCCCAGCTCAAGATCTCTTGCTTTAGCTCTTGCGGTATGGCTCTGGCATTTTGGATGTAGACTTTCAGTTCCGATTGATTGCGAATGCGTTTTTTCATTTATTTGCTTACGGTTTGCTATACGCGGACAGCAACTTTCAATAATAATTGAAAATTAAGAAATCTTTTACAACCTATACTTATTAATGACTGTTTTACTGACAAAATTTGACATAGACGATGCAAGTAGACAATTTATTACAAAGAGCTTTGAACTTTGAGTTCTTGAGTGCGGAAGAAGGGGTGTTCTTATTCGAGAATGCAAGCACGACAGAACTGATGTATGTGGGCAACAAAATGCGCCAGCACCATGTCCCTAACGATATAGTGACTTGGATCATTGATCGCAATTCCAATACCACTAACGTCTGCATCGCCAACTGCAAATTTTGTAACTTTTACCGCCGTCCGAGGCATGCTGAGTCCTACATTACTACCATAGAAGAATACAAGCAAAAGATAGAAGAAACCTTCCGACTAGGCGGTGAACAACTCCTGCTACAAGGTGGTCACCATCCTGATTTGGGGCTGGCTTACTATGTTGATTTATTCAGTGAACTCAAAGACCTCTATCCCAATCTAAAACTACACGCTTTAGGTCCACCGGAGATCGCACATATCGCTAAATTGGATAAGTTGAGTCATTATGAAGTGCTAAAAGCCCTGAAAGAAGCGGGTTTAGACTCGCTGCCCGGAGCTGGTGCAGAGATTTTGAGTGACCGTGTCCGCCGATTGATTTCCAAAGGAAAATGTGGTGGTAAAGAATGGTTGGATGTCATGCGAGCAGCGCATCAGCTACGCTTGACGACCTCTGCAACGATGATGTTTGGGCATATCGAAACCAATTTGGAGCGAATGCAGCACTTCGTCGATCTACGTCAGGTACAGTCAGAAAAGCCAGCTGATGCCAAAGGGTTTTTGGCATTTATTCCTTGGCCCTTCCAAGACGAAGATACCATCCTGAAAAAAATCAAACGTGCCCGTAACACCGTCACCGGAGATGAATATATACGTATGATCGCGATGAGCCGTATTATGCTCCCAAATGTCGTCAACATCCAGTCCTCTTGGCTGACCGTAGGCAAACAAGTGGCACAAGTCACACTTCATGCAGGCGCGAATGATTTTGGTAGTATTATGATAGAGGAAAATGTTGTCTCTGCTGCCGGAGCGAACTTCCGATTTACTGCCGATGGCATTCAGAAAGCTATTGAAGAAGCTGGATTTACACCACAATTACGCAATCAGCAGTACGAGTATCGTGAACTGCCGGAAAATATCGTTCAGCAGGAGTTGAATGAAATGGAGCTGGTCGTGGATTAGCATATTTCTTGCATCCAAAATGGATAGAGTTTTTGGACAAAAAAGTCTGAAATAATGATGCCGATAAAGATGACCGTCTTTATCGGCATCATGCGTATTTGGAGTATAATGCTATTGGCTATAACTTGCACCTATTTATTCTACATGACAAAAGCAGTGATTTGATACCTGAAACTCCTACTTTTGTGGCTTAGGAATAAAAAAATAATAACCTTTCAATTTGAACTTGCTACTTCGCCGCCAGGCTGCGTTAAAAATACTCGCCTTAGCCCTGCTAGGACTGTGTTTTTTTGCCTTGCCTGATGACTAATTAGCTTCGTTCCATTTCGACACTTTATTTTTCCTTCATTCCTTATCTTGATTCGGGTCATTTTTGTTTATTACTTCATTATTTTTGGATAAACTAAAACCATCCGAATGCTAAAAGTCTAACTATCAAATTGATTAATTGAGCATGAAACAATTCTTATTTTTATTGAGCTTATCGCTTTTTGCTGCTTGCGCCGGAGATCAAACAGACACAACCACAGTAGAAGGAGATACTACGGATGAAACGTCAACAACAGCCTCTGCCGAAGCGAAACAAGCAACACAAGAAACATTGAAAGATCTATCTTCTTATCGCAATGACATAAAGGAGAAACTAGATAAAGTGATTAAAATGAAAGTAGAGCTTTTGGCGGTTGACAATGTTCCAGCAGAAGCAGCTGAGGGTGTTCAGGCTGCCATCCGAGTGACTGAGCAAATGGAAAATCAAGCAGAAAACTGGTTGACTGATGCCGCACTCATTCAGTCGCAGGCGGACACGTCAGACATCTCTGCTTTTCAGCCTGTGCTGGACAAGTCAGCGGAAGCAGGTGCGTACCTAAGCAAGCAACTCGATCAGGTAGAGCGCATGATTAAAGGACAGTTGAATAGAGTTAAGTAAACATATGTGATGTGTGATACATGAGAGGTGATGCATGATGCGTATCATGCTCACCTATAATTTTAAAACGATATACAAGGTGGCGAAAGTAAAAAAGGTATTTGCGTGTACGGAATGTGGCAATACAGAACCTAAGTGGTTTGGTAAATGTCCGGCTTGTGGTAGTTGGAATACCTGTGAGGAAGAGATCGTAGACCGTAGCGAAACCAAAGCGGAAAAGCGACAAGTCTGGAAGACGGCTAGTTTGGGAAAAAATAGTCCAAAACCAGTACCGCTACCCAAGATCATAGCTGAAAATGTCGCTCGTCTTGTGACTCCCAATAATGAACTAAATCGAGTCCTAGGTGGCGGTATCGTGCCAGGTTCATTGGTGCTGATAGGTGGTCAGCCTGGTATCGGAAAATCAACTTTGATGCTACAGATCGCGATGGAAATGCCACTCAAAGTACTTTATGTCAGTGGCGAAGAGAGTGGTCAGCAGATTCGGATGCGCGCAGATCGCATCGGTGCATTGCGTGAGGAGTGTTACATCTTATCAGAGACGAATAGCAGCAAAATCTTGACACACGCGCAAGAGTTGCAACCGCAACTGATGATTATCGACTCCATTCAGACATTGGCGTCACCGCACTTAGATTCTATCTCCGGCAGTGTATCTCAGGTCAAAGAATGTACTGGAGAAATGCAGCGTTTCGCCAAAGAGACCAATATTCCCATTTTCATTATCGGACACATCACGAAGGAAGGATCTATCGCCGGTCCGAAGTTGCTGGAGCATATTGTGGACGCTGTGCTTCAGTTTGAAGGCGACCGCAATTATACTTATCGCATCCTCCGCAATCTCAAAAACCGCTTCGGCTCGACGGACGAAATGGGCATCTACGAGATGCAAGCTGACGGACTGCGCGAAGTCTCTAATCCTTCTGAACTCCTGTTGTCTCAGACAGATGAAGATCTAAGTGGCAGTGCCATCGCCGCGACTATAGAAGGGATGCGCCCGATGTTGATCGAAGTACAAGCCTTGGTCAGCACGGCAGTTTATGGGACACCGCAGCGGTCGGCGACCGGATTTGATTTGCGGCGATTGAGTATGCTGCTGGCGGTGCTGGAGAAGCGAGGTGGTTTGGCATTCGGGCAAAATGATGTGTTTCTAAACTTGGCAGGTGGCATCAAAGTCGATGATCCGGCGATAGATTTGGCGATTGTGAGTGCCTTAATTTCTTCTTTGGAAGATGTTGCGATACCGAAAAAGGTATGCTTTGCCGGAGAAGTAGGACTGTCTGGAGAAATTCGCTCTGTCAGCCGCATCGATCAGCGCATCCAAGAAGCAGATAAGCTAGGTTTCGAGCAAATTTTCATTTCCAAATACAATACCAAAGGACTGGATACAAGCCGTTACGGGATACAAGTTGTGCTGCTCGGAAAAGTAGAAGAATTGTACAGCATCTTGTTTGAATAGACGCGCTTGACTCACTTTTCAACTATCACTTTTCATTCATGAAAGTAGTTGGTTTTTCCTTTATTCGCAATGCACTCCGCTACGATTATCCCATCGTAGAGGCAGTCAAATCCATACTTCCACTTTGCGATGAGGTCATACTAGCTGTCGGGCAATCAGAAGACAAAACATTGGCATTGGTGCAAAACATTGACCCAAAAGTGCGCATCATTTCTACTGTTTGGGATGAAAGTCAACGACAGAGTGGGCGCGTACTGGCATTGGAGACGGATAAAGCGTATGACGCGATTCCCGAAGATGCAGACTGGTGTTTCTATATTCAAGGCGATGAAGTGGTACATGAAAAATACCATGAACCAATTCGGCGGGCAATGCTTCGCTTTCAGCATGATGCAGCGACAGAAGGATTACTTTTTCACTACCGTCATTTCTATGGTTCGTATGACTATGTGGGAGATTCTCGCAATTGGTATCGAAAGGAGGTTCGCATCGTTCGGAAAGACAGCCGCATTCGGTCGTTTCGAGATGCACAAGGATTTAAACTAGATGAACGAAAGCTCCATGTTCGACAGATCGAAGCTTATATCCATCACTATGGTTGGGTCAAACATCCGCTGCATCAGCAGCGCAAGCAGTTGAGTTTCAATAAGTGGTGGCATGATGATGACTGGGTCAAGACACATATCCCTGACGTGCCAGTTTTCGATTACAGTCAAATAGATTCTTTGCAGCGATATGAGGACACACATCCCAAAGTGATGCAAGAACGCATAGCCGCCATGAACTGGCAGTTTACCTTTGACCCGACACAGCAGCAGTTGAGCTGGAAAGAGCGACTATCGAGAGCTGTTGAAAAATGGACGGGAAAGCGAGTAGGGGAGTATAGGAATTATGAGTTGTTGAAGTAATAGCAAAAAAAATGCCAAGAGCGAATCCTCACTCTTGGCATTTTATATATTCTAGAAGTAGGTCAGTTTAAACCGCTTCTGTCTCCAATATATTTCCATCTACTAGGATGCGACCACAGTGCTCGCAAGCGATAATTTTCTTGCGCATCCCGATTTCTAACTGCACCTGTGGTGGAATGTGATTGAAACAACCGCCACAAGAGTTACGCTCGACCGGAACGACCGCCAAACCGTTGCGATAGTTGTTGCGCGTGCGATCATAAGCGAACAACAAGCGATCTTCAATATTCTTGCGCAGCTTTTCTGACTCTTTCAAGAGTTTTTTCTCTTGCTTTTCTGTCTCCTCTGTGATGCGCTTGAGTTCTACTTTTTTCTGCTCTAGATCTGCTTTCTTTTGCTCTAATCGTATGTTGGTTTCATTTTGACGCTCCGCGATTTTCGTGATTTCCACCTCTGTACCACCGATCTTTTTGTTGCTCAACTGGATTTCCAGTTCTTGCATCTCCACCTCTTTGGTCAGCGCTTCGTATTCGCGGTTATTTTTGACGTTGTCCAACTGCGTTTTGTAGCGTTCGATCAGAGCTGTCGCTTCTTGGATATTAGCTTTGTGGTTGGCAATAAAGCTTTCTTGCTCGCTGATTTGATTGGCCTGCTTATTGTAGCGTGTTTGCAGCCCTTCGATTTGGTCTTCTAGATCACTTACTTCTACCGGAAGTTCTCCTTTCAATATCTTCAACTCGGTGAGTTCATTGTCGATCAGTTGAAGTTCATACAACTGCTTCAACTTTTCTTCCACCGTCAGTTCTTTCTTGGTCGCCATATAGTTTAGACTTAATTTTTGTATTTCTAAGTATAATAAAACACCGGATTGGTGACTATCGTTGTAGAAAAGGCTGCAAAAGTACTAAATTTATCAGAAATCAAATCCCGTAGCAGTTCTATTGTAAATTGCTCACTTTCGTAGTGACCTATATCAGCGATGATGATCTTACCATCAGCATCAAAAAACTCATGATATTTGTAGTCGGCGGTGATGAAAATGTCTGCCCCTTGACTGATCGCCTTGGATAATAAAAACCCACCTGCACCACCACAGACAGCTACTTTTTTGATGGGCTGATCGAGTAGCGCCGTATGCCGGATGACGTTGACTTGCATTCGATCTTTGAGGTGAGCTAAGAAGTCAGTTGCTGTCATTTCTTGTTCCAATTCACCAATCATACCCGACCCAATTGCTGCACTACTATTTTGTATATCGCTTACTTCGTAGCGAACGATAGGTTTGTTGTCGAGATGACTAATGATCTGACTTTCTGTATGTTGTGGGTAGTTTAAGCTCAACCGAAAAACCGATTCTCCATCTTCCAACTGTCCTTCAAAACTCAACACTTCACCGAAAGCAAATAGATAGTTACGGACTTTTTGCAGCTGACCTTTTTCGACATAGATATCCATTTTTTTGTTGGTCGCTTTGGGCGATAAGATGCGTGTATCCTGCAACGACAACCGTTCTGCGATTTTGGTATTCACACCGTTTGCGTACATATTATCAAGATTGGTATGGATGGCATAAATCGCTATATCTTTTTTGATCGCTTTCATGACCACACGCTCCACATAGCTCTGCCCATTGAATCTTTTGAGTCCCTTAAACACAATTGGATGGTGCGCGACGATCACATTACAGCCTTTTTCGATGGCTTCGTCGATGACGGCTTCTGTGGCATCCAATGCGGTGAGTACATTGGTGATCTCCATAAATGGATCGCCGACTACCAAACCCGAGTTGTCGTAGCTTTCTTGGTAGACGGGCGGTGCGATTTGTTCTAGGTAGTGGGTGAGTTGTTTTAGTTGCATGAGTAGGTAAGTTATTCTACAATTGTAAAGAAAGAAGGCGACAAGATTGTTCTCGTCGCCTTAACCTATAACAAATGACCGAAAATGTTTTTTGAGTTTATTTTCTTGTTACTTGTCTCAAGTAAGTCATCAATGCAAACAGTGCAAGAAATAGTCCTGATAGGAATAGTACGCCAGGTACTTCTTCTTCAGTCAAGTCATGATGAAACCTAAAGTCAATCGCTCTAGGGTGCTCATTGATTTTTACATTCTGGGCATCAAGTAGCACCCGAATACGTGATCGAAGTTGATCTAGCTGTCTCTTGTACTTTAGCATCTGTTGCATAGAAAATGTACTTTGCTGACTAACTCGTCTTACATACCGATGCTCATAAGCCTTCTGCTCTTTCTGAAACTCAGACACCATTTGCTGATACCGTTCATCCCAGTCCTGATCTAAAGAATCCAAAACTGCTGTATAATACTCGATCAGTTCACCTTTTTCGGAACTAAAATCAGTCTCTAGCTGCTTAATCCTTGAATACAGAGCAGTTGTGTCAGTTTTCAATTGAGCAATAGTCGATTTGTGCTCGGCTATCTCTTTTTCTTTAGCTTGGCGCAGTTCGCGTTCATCTTTAAGTAGAGATGATATAGAATCCACCTGATGCTCATGTGCAGTCTGCATAGAAGTCTCACGACGACGTGCTTTGTCTTTGACTAAAGCGATAGATTGTTCACATTCAGATTCACAGGTTCTTCGTGTGTTTTCTTTAGCTTGCGGAATAATGACCAGATAAAATAATAGACACAATCCTGCAATACTTACTAGGTACATTTTAAATATAATAGCACCTTTTCCATTCCTTTTAGACATGGCAATTCTTTTGACTCAAACAGTCACTTCAATCTCAGCACAGGAGGCATACCTATCCTGGTCGCAAGTGTACCATGACTGGTCACTTCGATCATTAAAATACAGGTATCACTGCCTCAATCAGCGACTGAAACGGCTGCTTGAAAAATTAAAAATTAGATTAATTAGACTAGCGATTGATGTGTATTTCAAATACGCTTAGTGGAAATGTTTTAGAGACATTTCACCTTTTGGTCGCCTTAAATGCTGATGATGTTGTTGGAAAATCAGTGATAATTCCATAGTAAACAGTATTTGTAACCTGAGCTAGTTAGGCCAACTGTTGTATCACTGATGAGTAAGGGAAGCGCTAGTTGAAGGCACTGAAATTATGATATATCATCAAAAAAATGTACCTTTAGAGTGTTAATGAGTTAGCAGATTTACTCTTCATTGTAGTGACAATCTGTTGGCAGAAAGGGGAGGCAGGTTTGTTTCTCCTCTTTCATTTTTGTTTTCTTTTAATTCGGTCATTTCTGCCTTTTAATATTTGCTTGCAGTCTAAAGATACAGCGAAATTTCAGCATGAACAAATAGGATTTATTGATTTTTAATTTGGTTTCTTTGATAAATCAATTAGTTTTGTGGCTTTTTTGTTTCTGCCTTTTGAGACAGTGAAACAAATCAAACATGAACACTAGCCCCCTCTTCAAATACACACAAGCCAATTTTTCCGTAACGGTATCCGCCAAGATTATAGAATGGCTAAACACGGAAGTTCTGAGGCGTGCTCGTCTGCTTACCATAGAATACGCTCACAAAAAGGGTTTACAAGATTTTAGAGGTAAAAAAATACCGAAAGGTATTCTTTATGGCTATGAAAGATCTAAAGCAAAATCTCCTCGCTTTATCAGGTCACTTCCATTCGCACTCCAACTTCATTATCTCCTTGACGTAATTCAAACAGATCAAACAGATCAAAATTTGATACAAGTCAGAAATGAGGAACTATTTAAAATTTTTAGCGAAAAATTTTTTTTCCGTGTGGAATATAACTCTCGTACACTTTATAATTGGACGAAAGCTATAGAAAAGGATAGCTGGGTCAATGTTGATCTGAGGTACTTCAGTTTGTTTTGCGACTTCATAGAATACAGCGATGTAGATCGGTTGGAAAGTGCAATTGAAGCAAAGTATGGTGAGAAGATATTGAGAGATCAGCGTACAAAATGGAAAATAGTATATGTAAATGAGTTTATAGAGAATGAAAAGCAAAAGCAAAAGAAAAAAGAGGTGCATAACTACCTAATGCACTTCATATACGAAACGCATTCTGATAATCACCTTGGTTTTTATATTTCTAAATTACATTCTGGGAGCGCGGTGTTCACGGATACAGATAGTAGGAAAGGAACAGTCAAAATCACGAATTTAGAAGACGATAATACCTATTCTGGCTATTTTGAGCATATAAATAAGCACTATTTTGTTGCAAATCTAAAAAACGATAAAACCGATAGTAACCGTCCACTCACCATTCACTTTTCTAACAGCACAGACACTTCCTTTAAGGATAAGGAAATCGTTATCGGGCAATTTACCTACATCAACAAAAAGTTGTTCCCATCACAGGGCGCGTTTATTTTTGAGCATATCAGTGAGAATGGACAGTCCAAAATGGATAAGCACAAGCTGATATACTTTTTATCTCTGCCCAAAGCACAAGTCGTCCCTCATATTCCCTTAGTAGAGACAATAGATCAGTTTAATAGTCTACTTATTAACAATTTTAGTTGGAATCTTGTAGAGGACATAACCAATCGGGTAGGTGGAAGGTACTATGAAGCGTTTATCCTAGTCAATAAAAACGTGTATGGAAGTGAACGACAAAACAAACCAAGATATGTAGAACGAATCTTATTCTATTTTTCTAAAGATGCGCAGCAAGTGGTTTGTCAAAGCTTGCTGACATCAGATGGGATAGTGAAAGCCGAGCTCAAAGGGAACGTCTTCATTCATAGCAAGCGACTTGATATTTATGCGAAAGAGGGGGAGGCAGATTATAGATTTCTCTTGGACTTTAAAGAAAATACACTTGAGGGTTCCTACACAGGTGTGAGTTTGTCTAATACCATCACTTCAGGGCGCATCATTCTTTACGAGATTAGTGAGCTCAGATATCGAACGATCTCACCTCGACTTTACAACATAGAACAGAAGGAACATATAAGTTTATTCAAAGAAGAAAGATACAATAGACTCAGATTATTTTTCGAAGGTAATCTAGATAATTATCTAGATGATTATGGTCCTTTTCAAGCGAAAATCTCCTTTGACGAGAGAATACAAGAAGGCACTGAGCGGATAGATGATTTTGTGGGGAGCTATTTCTTTTACAGAACTAGAACTGCGATTGCGCATAATGATGAAGTAAAGCGCATACCTCTTTACATCAAAAAAGATGGTATGGGATTCAGATACAGGAAAAACAATCCTCATTTTGAAAACAATGGAGACGTGTATATACGTGACGCTAAGATGTACCTTGCTTTCGATTATGCGAATGGTAACAAAGGACTTGCTATTTTTCGACTAGATGCTGACAGCAAGCAAAGATATATGTCAGGTCTCTACATCGGAGTTGAAAAGTTTGGAAATCCAATATGTGGGAGAGCATACATATATAGGGTTTCAGAGGATATCTCAGGTTTTGAAAAGAATATACCTGAATACATTTCAACTCAAGATACAAGCACCTTTTTCAAAGATGAAATAGAGCGAAATATCATTATTAGTCTATCGGGAAAAATTAGTAACTATCATGCCGTATATAACTCCAACGCAACACCTGTAAAAGATTATAGTCAGTTATTATTTGATGCTGCCAGATGGTATGCCACTCAAGATAATCCTGATATGGCTGCACACTCACTTGAACTAGCATTATGGGAAGGCGGATTCAGGGATAAAGAAGCCTTTGTGAAGGCTGTTTCAAGTGGGGAATTAAAACAGGTATGTGATAGACTAGAACATCTAACTAGAAAGCCATTCCATGAGTTTGACTCTCCATTCAAAGTAAAGCAGAGAGAACTTTACCTAGACTGGCTAGAGTCTGTGAAAAGTGAGAGTGAAAAAAACTAAGCTTTAACTTCCCACTTATCCCATTTCCCCAAAAACGCCATCACCTCCTCCACATACGCCCGATTGTTCGCCAAACGTGGCACTTTCACCTGACTGCCAGATCGCCCTTTTGACTTCATCCATTGCTGAAAAGTGCCTTTCGGGATAGGGTGCAAAGTTAGTCGCTCTAATGCCATGTCTTTGTAGCGTTTCGCTTCGTAGTCGGAGTTGATTTGCTGCAAATGTTTATCCAATAGGTTAATGAATCGCTCCATATTTTGTGGTCGTTTGTTGAATTCGACTAGCCACTCGTGTCCACCTTTTCCACCCTCCATATATATGGGCGCAGCAGTATAATCCTGAACAACAGCCCCCGTTTGCTGACAAGTATAAGTCATTGCTTGATCGGTATTTTCGACGATCACTTCTTCCCCGAAAGTGTTGATGTATTGCTTAGTACGACCGATGATTTTGAATTTATAAGGATTAGTAGAGGTAAACTGGACAGTATCACCGGGTGTGTATCGCCAAAGTCCTGCATTGGTAGAAATGACGATGGCATAAGGTTTTCCGATTTCCACATCAGCCAGATTGACTGTTTTGGGTGAGTCGCTTTCCCACTCTTCCATCGGGATAAACTCGTAGTAAATCCCATTTGCCAATAGCAGCAACATATCTTTTTGGCTCAAATCGCTTTGGATGCCAAAATAGCCTTCGGAAGCATTATAGATTTCTTGATAGCTGACTTGGTCGCTCGGTAGCAGTTGCTCGAATTGGCTGTGATAAGGCGTAAAACTCACACCGCCATGGATGTAAAATTGAAAATCCGGCCAAACTTCTAGAATATTGTCTTTCCCGGTCAATTCCAATACTCTTTTGAACAATACCATCACCCAAGTCGGCACACCGGCGATAGAGACAATATCTGGCTGTTGGCTACTTAGTCTTGCCGTCCGCTCTATTTTCGCTTCAAAATCTGCCATCAGTGCCGTCTCGAAATCAGGTGCTAGAAAAGGTTTACCAATATTCGGCATCCGCTCGATCATAATGGCAGAAACGTCTCCTATCTTTGTTTTGGAAAATGGCTCAAATCGTTTCCAGTGACCTGCCATAATTAATGTCCGTAACTCAAATATGCGCGCATCGGGACGCTGATTATAGAGTAAGGTCATCGCATCCCAATTGCCCCGTGTATGACAACCTTCCAAGTTTTCTTTGGAGACCGGAATGAATTTGCTACGATTGCTGGTTGTACCCGAAGATTTAGAAAACCAACGCGTCCGCCCATTCCAAAGCACGTGCCGCTCGCCATGCATCATTCTTTCGATATAAGGCTGTAAATCCTCATATTTCTGAATCGGAACTTGCTGTGCATATTGCTCCATAGACCGGATATGCTTATACCCAAAGCGTTTTCCCCATTCTGTATGCTTGGCACTCCAAAGCAGTTGCTGGAAAATACCTTCCTGCGCCTCCAAAGGATGCTTCATGTAGCGTTCGATGCGGCGCATGCGAAGGTTGTAGTAGGTCTTAAATGTTCGGTTGATTACTTTGCGAACCATGTTTGAGCGATTTTAGGCTTCCTTCTTTTCTTAGAACAACAAGAGTTGGAAGAAAGGTGTGCGCCGATGCACTAATGATCCAAACGACATAAACTGTTCTATTGCTGAAATCACAGAAAACTAGTGTATCATTCGTCTTTCGTCCCAAATAAGTACAAAAATATTTCCACCCCCCAAAAGAGATATTTATATCACAAAAGACAAGGAAACCACCTTTAATTTTGCCTCATCAACTTTTTTCATAACAATAAGTACATGTACCGGACCGTGATCCATGCTTTATGTATTTGGATACTTCCCCTTCTTCTATTCCATTAAAAAAATATTCCGAGACTGACAGCTTCAGATTATTGGATAGTACAAGTGCTTGATAATGGTTTGTTTCTTCTAGCAAAGCCATTGATTTAAAATTGAGAACACAATGAAAAATTTCAAGCATGTATTCCTGATCGCCTTGCTCTATTTCAACTGGCTAACGATGAGTAACGCACAAACCCAAATTGTAGATTGGGGAGGCGATTTTGTCACAAGTAGCCAACTCATCAGAGACCAAAATCCATCCACTACAGGCAATATTGACATTGATAACGACGGCAACTTAGATGATTTTAAAGTAGAATATTTGTTTAGCGTGACTGCACCGTTGAGTCCTGCTGCCTCTTATTCTGAAGTGGCAGTTTATGGCGGCTTCTTAGGCACTTCTTTAGATGATACCAATGGTAATTTCAGCGATAAAAAGTTTCTGAATAAAAATAATGGCGACGCGCTCAGTTTGAGATATCAAGAATCCTCTCTAGCTGATTTTCATGGCGTCATTTACTTCGATAAAGCCGATTTTCTAAACAGTGGAAATACTAACGCAGTCAGCTTCGATGCGACGAGTAGTATTGCTTTCAATACCACGCGCTTTGAGCGACTAGGCGATGTGCGTTGGCTGGTGCGAGAAGGCAGTACATTTTATGTCTCTCAAGTCACAACTGGTGATGATGGTAGTCTCACTTTTACCAGCAACACAGACGATGGCAATTGGGCAGTGTATGACCCAGCAACTGACATTGATTTTGATGCTACTTCTTTTTCTCCTCAAAACTTTAGTGATATTACCGCTATTGGATTGGTTATCGATAAAGATAATTACGGCACAGGAAGACACTGGTTTGAGCTAAAAAGTTTTACTGTTCAGGCTGTTCTTGGTAGTGCTTCTAATATACCGCCAGTTGCTTCGTTTACGGTCACGCCAACTAGTGGAGATGTACCTTTAGTTGTTACTTTCGATGGCAGCAGCTCTTCAGACAGCGATGGCACGATTGCTAGTTACGCTTGGGATTTTGGAGATGGCAATACGGCTTCTGGTCAGACCGCTACTCACACCTACACTAACGCAGGCACATATACTGCCACGTTCACCGTAACAGATAATGATAATGCGACTGCCAGTGTCTTTACAACTATCACCGTGACGACGCCTGGCGGTGGCAATTCAGGTACAGCACAGATTGTAGATTGGGGAGGGGATTTTGTGACGAGTAGTCAGTTGATTAGAGATCAAAATCCATCCATGGGTAGCATAGATGCGGACAATGATGGTAACGTGGATGATTTCAAAATAGAATATCCATTCAGCACGACTTTGCCTTTGAGTCCAACAAATTATACTGAAGTACCTATGTATGGTGGTTTTGTCGGTATTTCTTTGGATGATTCTAACAACAGTGGCAGTTTCAGCGACCGCAAGTTTGTAAATAGCGGCAATGGTCAAGATGGACTGACATTGAGGTATCAAGAATCTTCACCTGCCAATTTGCACGGCGTCGTTTACTTCGACAAAGCCGACTTTTTAAATGGTGGAGCAACTACCGCAGTTAGCTTCGATGCGACGAGTAGTTTCAGCTTTACGACAAGTCGCTTTGAACGATTGGGGAATGTCAGATGGTTGGTACGAGAAGGAACAACTTTCTATGTGTCAGAAGTGACGACAAGTGATGACGGTAGCCTTTCTTTTGCCAGTAATACAGACGACGGCAATTGGGCAGTCTATGATCCAGCGACAGATATGGACTTTGATGGGACGACTTTTTCGTCTCAAAATTTCAGTGATGTTACAGCCGTCGGTTTGGTCATCGACAAAGATGTGTATGAAGCCGTGCGCCACTGGTTTGAGTTAAGAAGTTTTAATGTTCAAGCCGTTCTCACTTCTAATAATACGACCAATGATCCGCCAACTGCCGCATTCACAGCGACACCCAACAGTGGTTCTGCACCTATCACAGTTGCTTTCGATGCGAGCGCTTCTTCTGATAGTGATGGCACGATCAGCAAATACGTTTGGGATTTTGGTGATGGCACTTTCGGTAGTGGCGTGACGACCACTCATGAATATGCTGATGGCGGAAGCTATACAGTCACATTGACGATTTTGGATGATGGTCGAGCGTCGGGCGAAGCGAGTCAAGTGCTGACTTTTAATACCGCACCGACCGCCGATATTGCTGCCAATCCAACAACTGGAGACGCTTCCCTCACCGTTAATTTTGATGGAAGTGGTTCTGCTGATTCGGATGGAACAATTACTGGCTACGCTTGGGATTTTGGTGACGGGACGACCTCTACAGACATTAGTCCTACCAAAACTTACACCAATCCTGGACGCTACAAAGTGACGCTGACTGTGACTGACGATAGCGGCTCGACAGATGTGGCTCAAGAGTTTATTTTCGCTAAAACATTAGTCGTGCAATATAGTGGCGACTATGTAACTTCAAACATTCGATTGCGAGATGGCAATCCTGTGGTCACTAGCGGAATTGATGGAGACAACGATGGTTCTTTGGATGATGTAACCGTGAGTTATCCATTTAGTACAACGACGCCTTTGAGTCCTACAACTGGTTACACTGGCCCACTTTTCTATGGTGGGTTCATTGGTATGGAAGTCGATGCGACAAACACCAACTTCTCCGATCAGAATATAAAAAATAGTTCAAGCGGACAAGATGTTTTCTCCCTTCGCTTTCAGCAGCCTGGTACTTTACATGGCGTCATTTATTTCGATAAGACAGAATTTTTAAATGGAGGCGCGACCAGTCCTGTCAGTTTCGATGCGTTGAGTGAAGCTATTTTGACAACTAGCCGATTCGAGAATTTGGGTGATACGCGTTGGGTGGTCAAAGAAGCAGGCGTGTTCTATGTGTCCGAATTGACTGACGCAAAATTCATTGATTTTGATGGAGATAGCGACGACGGCAATTGGGCAGTTTACGACCCCGCGACTGACTTGAATTTCGATCAAGACAATGCCACTTTCACTGCTCGTAACTTTACAGACATAGAAGGCTTTGGTTATTTGGTAGACAAAGATGCGATCACTAGCAGTCGCCATTGGCTGGAGTTCTCCATTTTTGAGGTGCGCGCTAAAGTAGGGACGAATCAAGATAATTTGAGTCCAGAAATCGCCTTCACCGCAACACCAGAAAATGGCAGAGTACCACAAGAAGTCAACTTCGATGCTAGTGCTTCCAGCGACCCAGATGGTTCTATCGCAGACTATGCTTGGAACTTCGGAGATGGCACGACTGGCAATGGCGAAACAATTGCTCACACCTACACGAGCACAGGAACCTACACAGCGACGCTGACTATCACTGACAATGAAGGAGCGACTGCTACGGACACCAAAACCATCACCGTAGATGTAGCCAATACTGACCCAACAGCAGTCATCTTCGCCACTCAGACTTCTCAAGATGTGCCAGCGACTTTTGATTTTGATGCGTTGGACTCTGATGATGTAGTAGGGAACATTGTCGCTTATGATTGGGATTTTGGAGATGGGACGACAGCTTCTGGTTTGGTGGTCAGTCACAATTATACAGTGGCAGGTTTGTACACCGTGGAGCTTACAGTAACCGATTCAGATGGTGCGACGGCTACCGACCAAGTGGCTATTCGTGCGACTATTGGCGGACAAATTCCTCCAGTGGCAGTGATTGATGCAGACGCACTTTTCGGGCCTCCACCTTTGACTGTCAATTTTGATGCCTCCAATTCTTCCGATCCAGAAGGTACAATTGTGAGCTACGCTTGGGATTTTGGAGATGGCAATACTTCTACGAGCATTCAGGCGACCAATGCTTACACGACAGAAGCCAACTTCCCAGTTTCGTTAGTCGTAACCAACAATTTTGGACTAACAGATACTGCAAATGTGACCATCAACGTCAGTAATTTTCCAAATGATAATCCAATAAACGCTTATTATGGTACAGGTGAATATCCTTGGACAGATGAAATCAATTGGGGAAATGTAGTCAACATTTTAGACTTTGGGGGCGACAACACTGGCACGAATGACAACTTAGCGGCTTTCACTGCGGCTACCAGCGCACCTTCTTTGGCGACAGGTGGCGTGGTTTACTTTCCAGCAGGAACCTATAACTTCTCCGATCATCTGTATTTGCCAGATGGCATTATGATTCGGGGTGATAATCCATTGCCAGGAGAGGATAATGCGCTACAGACGACTTTCAATTTGCCGACCAAGTTTGAGTTTCCAGCTTATATCTTTACGGAAAGTGGCAACGGAACAGACAATAGCACAGCTTTCAAATTCATCCGCCTAGAACCCTCTATTGCAGATGTGGCTGATAATGTAGGTGTAGTTTATGTAGATGTAAATCGCGCTGGTATCAACTTGAAAGCCAATGACAAACCGAACGCCACTGGCAGAAACATGGTCATCTTTGGCGTCCGCACCAACAATGTCGGTCAACCGACACCAGGTGTGCCTAGTGCTTCCAAAGGTCAGAATGCGTACCAGCGGCATTGCTTCCGATTTACATTCAATATTCTAGCATACAACAGCGCGAATATTTTGATCGCCAATACGCGCCACAACGACAACGTGACAGATACCTACTCCTACGATTCTTACATTGTAGATGATGGTGGCACGCCTGTCGATTTGACAAACGGTAAAGCGAAATTCAACTTCGTAGAACACTATGTGATGGAAGTCGGTCAAGGTAGTGGTGGCTGTTCGGCAGGTACACCGACAACTTGTCCTGAAAATTTCCGACCTGGCATCGACATCAGAGACAACTGGATGCACCACGAAATGCGTGTGGGCATTATCGCACGTGGTCAAGGATTGAAAATTCGCAACAATGTCATCACAGACAATACGAATAAAGTAGCTTGGGTACATCCGACTGGCAATCGCCTAGTTGGTAATGCAACGACACTCGAAAATCGTGGAATCGACTGGGCAGGATGGGATGTGACCGTAGCGGATAATGACATTCAAGTCTTCCGTCATAAACTAAAAGACGGTCCATATTTGAGTATCGATGGGGAAGCTATTTTGATTCAAGAATGCTGTGGTGGTACACTCGTCAATGGCGTGGATATTACAGGCAATACCGCTAATAGTTACATCGGCATCTACAAAATGAGAGATATTCAAGATGCTTATATCGCTAATAATGTGGTCAGTACAGGAGATACCGATATCGACATCATTTACGTCAATGCGAATACGAATGCAGCGACCTATAAAGTGGACAACACAATCGTCGAAAACAATACGCTTTCAGGTGGCAAAGCAAACATTCTATTTTGGGGTTCTGGTGCGCCAGGTTCTGGCAATATCATTCGGAACAATACGAGTACGGGCGGTATGATTCGCTACAGCTGCTTCACGAATCCCACGTTTAGCAACAACTCTGGTTTTTCAGTCGATCCATGTTCGGGTTCTTCGGCTCAGCCTGCACCGACTACATTTGGAGCGACCGAAACAGATGCGATTCGTGTCTATCCAAATCCAACGCTTGATGAAGTGAGCATAGAGCTCAACTATGAAGACAAAGCCTCCATCTTAGTGACGGATATTCTAGGGCGACAAGTCTACTTTGAAGAAGATGCCAAGCATCAGGAATACATCAATTTGAAACGCTTTGGTTCAGGCACTTATCTATTGAAGATTTGGTATGATGGGCAGCAGGAGGTGAGGAAGGTGACAGTGCAGTAGTGAAATTTTCGTTTAGTTTTTGAATATATTAAATTAGGGGAAGAGCTGGTTGGTTCTTCCTCTTTTTTAATTGGATCAGCAAAGTAGTCAATTCTTTCTATCCTGATTTTCACACCAACCGCTCTTTCACCAACATCACATAACTCTTCCCAATTGGCAATGTCATCTCATCCAATTTCACTTGATTGCCTTCTATGGCACGCACTTTTTTGCGATGTACGATGTAAGACTTGTGGATGCGCTCAAAAAGTGAGGTTGGCAATTCAGCTTCCATATCTTTGATGGTCTTGCGCACCATTTTAACGTCGCCATCGTCTAAAAAGACTTTCAGATAATTGCCCCACGATTGGATATACTGAATGTCGGTGAGTCGAATCTTGTAGATGGTTTTTTTGTCTTTCAGACTGATGAATTCATTCTGCTCAATGATGGGCAGTGGAGCGATGGGCTCGCTTCGAAGACTTTGCTCCAAAGCCAATTGCTTTTTGAGCCGTTCGATGGCTTTCAAAAAACGTGTAATCCGAATCGGTTTATGCAAATAATCAATGACCTGATCGTAGTCGAACCCTTGCAGCGCATAGTTGGTATAAGCAGTCGTAAAGATGACTTTTGGACTGTCATTTTTCAGGCTATCCAACAGCTCTAAACCTGTCAGATCAGGCATTTGAATATCCAATAATAGCGCATCGACAGGCTGTTTGTTCAAAAAATTGATAGTCGAAATACCGTCATAGCAATTACCAACCACTTCCACGAAATCTATTTTATTGCAATAGCTTTCTAATACCTTGTGCGCCAATGGCTCGTCATCTACGATCAGTAAGCGGATGTTTTTCATAGATCAATTTTTAATTCCACAGTATACACCTTATCAGTCGATTCAATATTCAACTCGTGCCGATTGGGATAAATCAAAGCCAAACGACGTTTCGTATTTTCTAAGCCAATGCCAGTTTGAATGGTTTTCTTGTTGGCAATAATGCTGTTTTTGACCTCAAAAAAGAGTTGTCGCTCTTGCACTTGTAGCGAAATATGAATGAAGCAAGGTTGTAATGGATGAGTCCCATATTTGAACGCGTTTTCGATGAAAGGCAACAATAAAAGCGGCGCAATACAAATACTGGATTTTCCCGTCTCGATGTTTACTTTCAGATCACAATTTTCATTTAGCCGCAACTTCTCCAGCTCAATATACGACTGTATGAACTGTATCGTATCAGATAGCGGAACAGTTTGGCGTTGTGAAAAATGCAAATGGTGGCGCATCACTTCTGACAGCTCTAAAATCATTTCTGAGCCCTGCTCCGCATTCATTTGATTGATGGCGTAGATGTTATTCAGCGTATTAAATAGAAAGTGTGGATTGAGTTGTGTTTTGAGCGTATGCAATTCGGTTTCTGCGTTTTTGGCTCTCAGTTCTTGTATCTGATATTGATTGATGATGCCTCTTTTGAAATACTGTAAGCCAATCGCAATCAAGACGATGAACGCTACATTTTGAATGTTTTGTGTTAGTGCGCTTGGATTGCCCAATAGGAAAAATAATCCTTCGATTACGCCTACACCAATACCTATCGTCAGCAATAATCCTAACACAAATCGTCCGTATTGCCGACGATCAAAAAAACGACGTTTGAAGTAGAAAGCTAAATAGACTGACACGGAAAGCGATAAAATAATCGTCACCAAGACACTTACAAATCGACCTGTCGTTTCAAAATCACCACTCTTCCAAATCAAAAATCCTAGAAATAGCGTCAGCAAGAACCAAATCAAGCTATGGTAAACCCACCTTTTCTGTAGAAATGCAATCATATTTCAAAGTTCCTGATTTTCAGTGGCTTGCACAACTTATTGTGATGAACGCCTTTTGTCACACCTACTCCACCATTCATCACATGCTCGTCTACACGCCTCACTAAAACTCGTTTTCCCACCTTTTCACCTGCATCTTTGAACCGTTAATTATTCGGCAACAAAATTTAAAAAATATACAATGAAACGATTCACTTATGTAGCAGCGGCTGGCGTATTTGCTTTTGCTTTGTTCGCGCTTTTTGCTTTTGTCAACCAACCAAAAAACGACGCGCCGATCCACGAAGACGATTGGTGGCAGAACGAAGTCACACCAATTCAACAAGACGCCACTGACTTTTCAGATTTGCAATTTTTGAAAACAGAGATCGGCGATAAGCGCGTTGTCGCTTTGGGCGAACAAACGCATAAAGATGGCGCGAGTTTTGAAGCGAGAGCGCGTATGATTGAGTTTTTGATGGAAGAAATGGATTTTGAAGTCATCCTATTTGAAAATGGCATGTTTGAGATGGATTTAGCCAATCAGACTATACAAAGTGAAAAGAATACCAAAGAACTGCGTCGTGCGCTATACGCTTTCTGGTCGGAAGCGAAACAGCACGAAGCTCTGTTTGATTATTTGGACAGCCGTTTGCAAAATAACCAACTTACTCAATTCGGTGGCCTTGACGCTAAACAAAGTTCAGGTATCGGTCTGAAAGGTTCAGTCTACACCGATCAGTTGGAAAGTGCCATTCAAAGCAGCAATCCTTCTCTATTGACGCAGGAAAACTACACTGCTTATAAAGCTATCTGGCAAGATTTTGAAGCTCAACGTGCCGATAGCAAGTTAGCGATGATGCGCATCAAAATGGGAGAAGAAGAAAAGATGGAACTCAGAAAATTGAGTGATTGGCTACAAGCAGAATTAAAGGAAGCGGACGATACTTATTGGGCGCAGATTGTACGCAGCGCAGACGAAAGTATGATTGCGTATAGCGATTTAAGAATCGTCAAAGTATTATTGAGCAAGAAAAGCTTTGTACCCATCAATAATCGACGCGATGAATTGATGGCAGAAAACTTGAGCTATCTATTGAATCATCAGTTTGCTGACAAGAAAGTGATCTTGTTTGGCGCAACTTACCATTTCATTCGTAACAATGACCAACTGACCAATGCCAGAGTACAAGGTCTCCAAGTAGATGAGAGCCGAATCATGGGCGATTTAGTTCATGATGAATTCAAGAACGACATCTATACTATTGGCTTTACTGCTTACGAAGGTCGCTACGGACAGGAAGAAAGCGTGGAAGATGGCAAGAAAATCAAATCACCTCAACGTGCAGGAAGTTTGGAATATCAACTGCATCAAAAAGAACATGATTGGGCATTTGTATCACTGAAAAATGCACAAGACAATCCTTTTTGGTCAGAAAATCCTTCCATGCGTTTGTTTGACTACAAAGTAGATGTGCAAAGTAATAACTGGTCTGAAGTATTGGATGCAGTAGTGTTTATCAATACGATGGAACCGATATTAGTTGACTAGATTTTATGCTAGAATTATATTGAGATAATTATCGTGTCTTTGATTGGAGCTGATTGTCTACTAGGTCAGCTCCAATCTTCATTTCTTGAACGAAAGCATCATAGCAACTGCTGTGAGATAAGACAATAAAGCAAGCGACCAAAAAATAGTCTTTTCTTCAAACCAATCATAAGCCCCCAATAGATATGGAAAAACAAATCCCAATGGAAGCAGCAGCACGTAGCAAAAATGTCTTAGTCTATTCTGTTCAAAACTCATGATTTTCTTGATCTAATCTTCTAACTCCACCACCAAATCATCCTGCTCTACAAACGTCCGCTCCGATAGATGAATCGCTTTGACCGTTCCTACCTTTGGTGATGTGATGGTGCTTTCCATCTTCATAGCTTCTATGATAAAGAGCGGCGTATTTTGCTGGACTTCATCACCGACTTTCACCATGATGGAGTTTAGACTGCCTTGTAGTGGCGCACCGATCTGGTTGGGTGTGGTCGCTTTTTGATGAGTAACCGTTTCTAGCTTGATCGATTGATCTTGCACTTCGATAGCACGTGTCTGTCCATTGAGTCGGAAGAAAACGAGGCGTCGTCCTTGCTCATTGGCTTCCGTCTTATTCAAGTATTTGACCGCGACCGTTTTACCTTGCTCGATGGTGACGAATATCTCTTCATTCTCCTTTAGTCCATAGAAAAACGGCACTGTTGGAATCTTGCGGACGATACCAAAATGCCCTTTGAATACGTGGTACTCTTCAAAGACTTTTGGGTACAATTGATAGGAAAGTAGATCACGGAATTTATAATGTTCACCAAATTGATCTTTGAAGGCTTTTTCCTCTTTTTTGAAATCAATAGGCTCTAGATGCGCATTCGGTCGGTTGGTGTAAGGTCGCTCATCTTTGAGTACCACTTTTTGAATGTCTTCTGGAAAGCCACCTTTGATCTGTCCTAAGTCACCCCGCATCAATGCTTTGACGCTATCCGGAAAAGACAGCGTACGACCACGTTCAAGGACATCTTCTTTGCTCAAATTATTGGCGGTCATAAAGAGTGCCATATCGCCGACAACTTTGGAAGAAGGGGTCACTTTGATGATGTTGCCGAACAGCTCGTTGGCGATGGCGTAGTTTTCTTTGACAGTCTCGAATTGATCTTCCAACCCTAAAGCACGCGCCTGCGGACGCAAATTGGAATATTGTCCACCTGGAATTTCCATTCTATAAATATCCGCTGTGCCTGACCGCAATTCTGTCTCGAATGGATAGTATTTTTCGCGCACGGCTTCCCAAAAGTCAGAAAAGCGATTGAGCGATGCTAGATCCATTTTGTTCTCGCGTTCGTGACCTTCCATCATAGCGACGAAGGAGTTGAAATTGGGCTGACTCGTCAAACCGGACATGGAAGCAATGGCTAAGTCAATGACATCCACACCTGCTTCCACCGCCTGCGTATAAGTAGCTGCTTGGATAGAAGAAGTATCGTGCGTGTGTAAATGAATCGGTAATGACACTTTGTCTTTCAGTGCGCCGATGAGTTCTTTGGCTTCCCTTGGCTTCAATAAACCTGCCATGTCTTTGACTGCCAAAATATGCGCCCCCAAATCTTCCAACTCCTTCGCCAAATCAACGTAATAATCAAGCGTAAATTTATTCTTATCCAAACCGGTATAGCAAACACAAGCTTCAGCGACGCTTTTAGTTTTTTCGCGCACCGTTTTGATGCTTACCTTCATTGCTTCCGTCCAATTCAAACTATCGAAGATTCGGAAAATGTCGATGCCAGTTTCAGCAGCTTCGATGATGAAGCGTTCGATCAGGTTATCAGGATAAGCCGTATAACCTACGGCATTTGAGCCACGCAAAAGCATCTGCAGGCAGGTATTTGGAATGGCTTTGCGTATCAGTTCCAATCGCTTCCAAGGACTTTCTTTCAAAAATCGCAACGCCACATCAAAAGTCGCGCCGCCCCAAACTTCCATACTCAACAACTGATGGGCATGATGCTGGGCATAGCTTTCTGCTACTTGCATCATATCATAAGTCCGCATCCGCGTCGCCAATAGACTCTGATGCGCATCTCGAAAGGTGGTGTCGGTATAATAAATCTGTTTTTCCGATTTCAACCACTGTGCGAATCCTTCCGGTCCGAGTTTGGTGAGCAGCTGTTTTGTCCCGGTTTTAGGTTTTTTCATACTGTCAAAAGTGGGCACAATCGGTGTGCGAAAGTCTTTAATTTTGACATCTGTTTTTGCATTGGGATTGCCGTTGACGATGACTTCCGCAAGGTAGCGCAAAATCTTTGTTCCTCGATCTTGTCGCAGCGGTAGATCGAAAAGCTCTGGATGATTTGGGATGAAACCGACAGTGGCTTTTCCTGCGATAAAGTCTTCATGTTTCAACAAATTGAGCAAGAAATCAATATTGGTTTTGACGCCCCGCACTCTGAACTCTCGCAAGGCTCGGTGCAGTCGCTGAGAAGCCCCTTTCATCGTCCTGCCCCAAGCGGTCACTTTCACCAACAAGCTATCAAAAAATGGTGAAATTTTCGCGCCAGGATAGGCACTTCCTGCATCCAATCGAATGCCCATCCCACTTGCAGAACGGTAAGCAATCAATGTCCCGTAATCGGGTTTGAAGTCATTGATCGGGTCTTCTGTCGTGACACGACATTGTATCGCAAAGCCACTCGTTTTGATGTCTTGCTGCGACTGAATGTCTATGCTTCTATGCCCCAACGGATAGCCCATTGCCACCAAAATCTGCGTTCGTACAATGTCGATGCCCGTAATTTCTTCCGTGATGGTATGCTCGACTTGTACGCGCGGATTGACCTCAATGAAGTAAATGTTTTCTTTTTGATCGACCAAAAACTCTACCGTTCCTGCATTGCTATAGCCGACTTCTTGCGCCAAATGACGCGCATAGTTGTACAATTTATCCTTCGTAAATGGCTTGATGCTGATGCTTGGTGCGACTTCTACTACCTTCTGAAATCTTCGCTGAATGGAGCAATCTCTTTCGTACAAATGCACGATATTGCCGTGCTCGTCACCCATGATCTGGACTTCGATGTGGCGCGGATTTTCTACATACTTTTCGATAAAAATCGTATCGTCTCCAAATGCTGTTTTAGCTTCTCGTTTTGCTTCTTCGTATTCGACAGCTAGATTTGCTTCTTCTCTCACAATCCGCATCCCACGACCACCGCCGCCTGCTGCTGCTTTGACCATCACGGGATAGCCGATGCGTGCTGCTTCTTTCAGCGCGATTTCCGCACTTGTAATGTCTTCTTTGCTATCCTCGATCAAAGGGACATTGATACGTCTCGCCAATTCTTTCGCTGCCACTTTATCGCCCAACTGGTCCATCGCTTCTGCCGAAGGTCCAATGAAAACAATGCCTGCGTCTCGGCAAGCCCTTACAAAATCCACATTCTCCGACAAAAAACCATAGCCCGGATGAATCATATCTACACCATTCTCTTTGGCGATGCGGATGATCTCAGAAATGTCTAAATACGGTTTCAAAGGTTCACTATCTGTCCCGATTTGGTAGCTTTCGTCGGCTTTGTAGCGGTGCAAGGAATAGCGATCTTCGTAAGTATAGACGGCAACGGTTCGTAGATCAAGTTCGGAAGCAGCGCGTAAGATTCGGATGGCGATTTCACCACGATTGGCGACGAGAAGTTTTTTGAATTGTTTTTTCTTTTTTGACATAAGGTAGTTCGTTTGAAAGGACGATATTAGAGCAACCCTCAATGTAAGCGTTTTCAACAACTTTCAAATAATCATATATTTTGGATGAGACCTAATTAGATAGAAAATCCGAAAGCAAGCTACAGATATGGGAAACTTCGGAGATACTTGGCAGGTTCTGAACCTTACCAAGATTATTGTAACTCTGCTAATAATTGATGTAAAGCATTATCTCAAAATTTGAATTTTTCCAGTGGTGCTAGGACTTTCACTTACTACTCTGATAGACTTTACAAGGATTCCCAAAAGCAACTACGCTGTCAGGAATGTCTTTCACAACAACGCTGCCTGCTCCGATAATACTGTTCTTTCCAATAGTAATGTGGTCGCGCACGACTGCCCCTGCGCCTATGGTTGTACCTGTCCCAATTTTAACGTTGCTGTTGATGATAGCACCAGGGTTAATTGTTACAAAATCTGCTAGCTTTACATGATGACCAATTGCAGCATTTCGTTTTATGATTACAGAAAAACCTAAAGTAGCACAAGACATCACCGAAGCATGAGGTTCTATTTGTAGTGCATGATAGATTGTTACGCTAGGTGATAAGTACGCTTTTGGATGGATAAAATTAGGAAATTGCTCTTTTTGAATAGTATAACAGTTAGTGAAATAGTCATAAACAATTTTCCCTGGACGTGCATTAGGAGGCGAGATAGCAAGTTGAGCATTTTCTTCAAATATATCTGGTAACTGATCAGGTTCAAAGAATTCATAAGTCCAACTTGGGAGTGGGACAAATTCTTTACCTACCTTCGTTACTATATTTTTCAGAATTTTGAAGTCTTGAATACCATGAATTTCTTCGGCAGCCTCCATCAATAAATTTAATCCAAAGGGCGCACAGCCTAAAATATAAAGTGTTTTCATCTGTTTACTTTCTATTGTCTTTGATGGTAAGTTCCATCTAGTTTTTCTATTATTTCACACACACAAATGACCATACACCATGAACATTATTATTAACTTTTGTCCAACAGGCATGGTGCCTACCAAGGCAATGAATCCCAATGTACCCATTTCACCATCTGAAATCATTGAGCAAACACATGAAGCTTACGAACTAGGTATTACTATTGCACACCTTCATGCTCGTCTAGATGATGGAACCCCCACCTACCAAAACTCCATTTACGGGAAAATTATAGAGGGTGTCCGTCGATACTGCCCAGGGTTAATTGTCTGCGTTAGTAGCTCCGGTAGAACGCACAGAGCTTTCGAGCAACGATCAGAAGTCATCGAGTTACGACCTGATATGTGTTCACTTACTTTATCTTCTCTCAATTTTGCAAGTGGCGCATCCATCAATCAGCCTGATATGATTGCTCGTCTACTAGACAAAATATTAGACTATGGCGTTCATCCTGAACTGGAGTGTTTTGATTTAGGTATGATTAATTATGGAAAATATTTGCTGCAAAAGCGAAATATAGATCGTCCAATGTATTGGAATTTGCTGTTTGGAAACATTGCTGGTTGGCAACCTAAGTTTGATCAAATAGGAGTGGCAGTAAATGCTATTCCAGAAGGACATCATATTGCCTTGGCAGGATTGGGGCGTTATCAATTAGCGGTTAATTCGATGGCAATCGCAGCAGGTTTTGGTGTCCGAGTGGGCTTAGAAGATAATCTTTGGGAAGATCAAAAGGGAACAAAATCAGCTAGTAATATTGGACTATTGAAAAGGGTGCATCAACTGCTAGCCATTCATGACCGCGAGGTAATGGCAAGCAAAGAGCTAGGATTACAGAACCAAAAAGTCATAGTCTAAACGATTCTTTTATTTCCCCAATGAAACTTCTTATTTTCGCGCTTTCAATCTATAAATATGGCGCCATCCACCACTTCCAAATTGGCGAGACGACGTCCGAACTACACTTACGTGATCGTGAGTGTGGCGATTATGTTGTTCTTTTTGGGCTTCTTTGGTGCGGTGTTGTTGAATACGCAAAATCTAGTCGATTTCTTCAAAGAGCAAGTCAGTATCATGATCGAACTGGAAGATCAGACAGAGGAAAGTGGCGTGGAGCAGTTGAGTGATGAACTGTATAGCTCGTATTATCTGAAAGATAGCTCACTGGTGTTCGTGACTAAAGAAGAAGGGGCGGCATTGTTGCAGGAAGAGTTTGGAGAGGATTTTTTGAGTTTGGATATGCCCAATCCACTTTACGACATCCTGACTTTTCGAGTGAAAGCGTCTTATTTAGACGCCGATAGCCTAGCTACGATTCGGACAGACCTGAAACGCTATCCTTTTGTCAACGATGTGTTCTATCAGGAAAGCCTCATCAACGAAATGGCGCAAAATGTGGAAAGTCTGGCGTATTTCGCTTTTGGTATCAGCTTATTTTTGATTGCGATCGCCATTTTGCTGATCCATAATACGATCCGTCTAGCTTTGTATGCCAATCGCTTTTTAATCAAAAATATGCAGCTGGTCGGCGCGTCTTGGGGCTTCATTAGTCGCCCGTATTTATGGCGAAGTTTTGGGCATGGTGTGTTGAGCGCGTTGATTGCGATTACAGGTTTGGTGTTGCTGTATGCTTTTGCACGCAATCAGTTTTATCAATTGGATGAAATTAGTAGTTGGTGGGAAACAGGGCTGCTGTTTTTAGGGCTGACCGCATTGGGTGCTGCGATTACAACGCTGAGTGCGTACTATGTGGTGAATAAGTATTTGCGGATGCGAGAAGATGATCTTTACTAGATTCGGAGCTTATTCTTAGTCTTTGAGGAGTACTTGTCTTTAGCGCAGTTGTTTGATTTCAGCGGTCTTTGATGAACTGAAGAATTGATGATTTGTGTCAAAATGTAATCTGCATTTAAGAATGAAGAACACGACTTATCAGTTCGTCAGTTAATCAGTTCTTCAATAGACTTGTTACGCCGTAGCTGATTATGGCGAAGAGGAGCAAATTTTATTATGAATAAGGCAAATTTTTTCGGCATAGCCGCACTACGGCTAAAAAATTTAACGCAAGACAGGATAAAATTTGCCCTTTGTAGTCAATCAAGATGCGGCGTAACAAGTCTAATAACTAAACTCCAAAAAGTACCAAAGCTCCATTTCTTTAAAGTCTCAATCTGTAGAACATGATTATCCTCACAGGCGCCGCCGGATTCATTGGAAGCTACTACCTCGATGCAGTGCAGCGGGAAGAGGTTATATTGGTTGATGAATTTAGTCGTGCAGATAAGCAGCGTAATCTGGAAGGCAAACATTTTTCACTCAAAATACACCGTGATATTTTCTTGAATTGGTGGGAGAAAAATGAGGTGGAGGTAGGAGCCGTCATTCACATCGGGGCGCGGACAGACACGACGGAGCAGTCTGTGGAGCTATTCAACCAACTGAATCTAGACTACACCAAAGCCATTTGGAACATCTGCACCGAACGCCAAATTCCGCTCATCTATGCCTCTAGTGCAGCCACTTATGGTCTAGGCGAACATGGTTATGTCGATAGCCACGGCATTGTCTCAAAGTTGCAGCCACTCAATCCTTACGGACGCTCCAAAAACGATTTTGATGCTTGGGCATTGGCACAAGATAAGACACCACCATTTTGGGCAGGCTTGAAGTTTTTTAATGTCTATGGACCAAATGAATATCACAAAGGCAGAATGGCATCCGTCATCTTTCATGCCTTCAATCAGATTGAAAAGACAGGCAAAATGAAGCTGTTTCGTTCTCATCGAGCAGACATCGCCGATGGACATCAAAGTCGTGACTTCGTTTATGTGAAAGATGTGGTGAAGGTAATTGAGTTTTTGCGGAAAGGCAGCGATCAGTTGTCGAGCGGTTTGTACAATTTAGGGACAGGACAAGCACGAACATTCCTCGATCTAGTCAACGCGACTTTTACAGCAATGAATCGAGAGCCAAATCTTGAATTTATCGATACGCCTGCGGATATTCGAGATACCTATCAGTATTTTACGGAAGCGGATATAGCGAAGTTGAGAAGCATTGGGTATGAGGCGGATTTTGTTTCTTTGGAGGAAGGTGTGGAGGATTATGTACGTGAGTATTTGATGAAAAGATGAGTTTGGGTGGAATTAGTCAATTGGCATACGAGAATCTCATCGAGCTTACATCTTTCTGTTAGGCTATTCGTTTTGTAAATAGAGCAAAGTCTTCAAATGATATGAATATTGAAACATTAGTTTACGAATACACTAAGAGCATGTTGGGAAATTTAATTTTCTCTCTACCCGACAAAATTTACAAACTGCTGCTGATAAATCAGCCAACGTTCAGCAATAAGGTCAAATAGGTAGTCAAAAATACGTTTAATGCTTCGGTTCATTTTGATGGTTTCCCGAATGGTATCTATCCCTTTTCG